>NZ_JAMPSW010000003.1:0-109530 GCF_028484855.1 Providencia sp. PROV033
TTCTTGCTGGTGGGATAGTCCAAATCTTATTATCAAGATCGATCTCACACCATGCCGATTCGGCTGCTTCGGCTGGGCGAGTCATAGTTAATAATTGCCATTGCAGTAAACAATAAGTTTGTCGCTCAATGTTGACTCCTTGGATTGCAGCCATCAATTCAGGAAGCTGATCAGGTTTTAATGCAGGTAAGTTTTTTACAACTGGATTTTCAAAGGCAGCGGTAATTTTTGCAGCAGGGTTAGCATCAAGAAAGCCAACATTCACAGCATAAAACATCACTTCATTAATACGTTGCGCTACTCGTTTAACTGATTCTAGTTTGCCTTGTGCTTTTAAGGGTTCTAATGCGCTAATAAAATGGCGAGCTTTTAAATCAGTTATTGCTATATCACCAACATGAGGAAGTACATGTAGCTCAAGAGAACGCCAAATATCTTTCAAAGTTGATTCTTGCAAGCTAGATTTACTTTTGATTTCGAACCACTGCTGAGCTATTTTTTCAAAAGTATTATTTTTTTCTTCAAATAGGCGTTGTTCTTCAGCTTTTTTGTGTTCTTGTGGATCTATATTTTTAGCTAGAAGCTCCCGTGCGTTTTCACGTTTAAGCCGAGCATCTAAAAGGCTAACTGTAGGATAGCTACCAAAGCTAATAAGCGCTCGTTTCTTGGTTATAGGGCGGTAGTAGTTAAAGCGCCATATTTTTGAGCCAGTTGTTTTGATTAGTAGATATAAGCCATTTCCATCTTGCAGCGTATAATCTTTATCCTTGGGTTTTGCTGATTTAAGCTTGGTATCACTGAGTGGAACTGTTGTACGCGCCATGTAGTTATACGCCTTTTAGTTATACATAGAGAATATAACTAATGATATAACTAAAATTTTTGCTTGTCACTGAACATAACTGATCATTAATACATATAAAAAAAGCCTTCAACTATGAAATTGAAGGCTTTTTTAATCATCACTGAACATCAATGATACTATATTTGGTGGAGCTGGCGGGAGTTGAACCCGCGTCCGAAATTTCTACATCCTCGGTACTACATGCTTAGTCTAGTCTTTAATTTCATTTGCCAGCTGCGGACAGACACGCCACCAACAAACTATCCTGATTAAGTTTAACGCTTCAACCTCAGGCAAGGCATCCACGCGATCTCTTTTGGGTTTGACCTCTCTTGATCCCCGTCCTAAGAGCGGAGGCTAGGGAGAGAGGGCTCTAAGCAGGTTATTAAGCTGCTAGTGCGTAGTTTTCGTCGTTTGCGACTATTTTTTTGCGGCTTTTTACGAGGCCAACCGCCCCTCGGCATGCACCTTGGGTTTCGCAAATCCCGTCGAATCCAGAATCAGCCCCAAGTTGTGATTGCAGTATAACAGAAAATAACTCTATAAAGCTAGGACTTAGCGATTAGAATGTTTCATTATACGTGCTTTATCTAATTGCCACTCTCTATCTTTGATATCAGAACGCTTATCGTGGGCTTTTTTACCTCTAGCAACGCCAATTTTGACTTTGCACCACGCATTTTTCCAATAGAGGGAAAGGGCAATAACTGTGTAACCTTCGCGATTCACTCGTCCATAAAGTGTATCTAATTCGCGTTGGTTAAGAAGTAATTTTCTACTACGTGTTGGGTCACAAACTACGTGAGATGAGGCGACAGTGAGTGGTGTAAAGTTTGCACCAAACAAATAAGCTTCGCCATCACGTAAGAGAACGTAGCTATCACCAATATTGGCTTTGCCTGCACGTAATGATTTAACTTCCCAACCTTGTAGGGATAAACCCGCCTCGAACTCCTCTTCGATAGAATATTCGTGGCGAGCACGTTTGTTCATAGCAATTGTTGCTGAACCGGGTTTATATGGTTTTTTCTTTGTCATAGTTCATTCATTATACGTTAAGATGCGTTGAATGAAATCGTTCAACACTGATATTTTTGTGATTGTGCATTTCTTGCCCTGTACGGGTTTTGTTTTTTGAGTAACCCACTAATGGTGCTATTATATGCGCAGTTTTTGGGGATAGGAATTGATATGCCACAGATTAGTCGCTCTGCGTTAGTCCCTTTTAGCGCGGAACAAATGTATAAACTTGTGAATGATGTGATTTCATATCCAAGTTTTTTACCAGGATGTGTTGGAAGTCGCATTATTAGCCACAGTTCTGATGAAATGACGGCCTCAGTTGAGGTTTCAAAAGCAGGAATTAGTAAAACGTTTATTACGAAAAATGCATTGGAAGACAATAAACGTATTCAAATGCAATTAGTCGAAGGACCTTTTAGAACGTTATCAGGGGGATGGCAGTTTATTCCTTTGAGTGCTGATGCTTGTAAAATTGAGTTCCATCTCGATTTTGAGTTTACCAATAAGCTTATTGAGCTGGCATTTGGCAAAATATTTAAAGAGCTGGCCAACAATATGGTTCAAGCATTTACGTCTCGTGCTAAGGTCGTCTACCGTGTCTGATATCAATATTGAAGTAACTTACGCGTTACCTGAAAAGCAATTTTTGCTCTCAGTGAAGGTTGCAGAAGGAACCACGATTGAAGATGCAATTATTGCATCGGGTATTTTAGCTCTGCGCTCGGATATCGATTTAAAGAAAAATAAAGTCGGAATATACAGCCGCCCAGCTAAATTGGGGGATGTGGTGCAAGAGGGGGATAGGATTGAGATTTATCGCCCATTGATAGCCGATCCAAAAGAACTACGCCGTAAACGAGCTGAAAAATCAAAAGAAAACAACAAGTAAGATACAACATCATTGAATGTATTGATGTGAAATAAAGCCGAGTGAAAGCTCGGTTTTTTTATTTAATAAATACTATTTCGCAGAGGATAAGAGAGTCAAACGCTACAATTTTAAAGAAAACACTTGCAGTGAATTATCTTAAAGTAACTACCTGTTGGTTTCCATGATTTAAAGGATCTCAGGTAGTTACTTATACTCTCTCAAGCGTTAAGCAATATGGGGTGTTATTCCGCTACTTTTGGTTCTGATGCTTTAACTTCACCAGCTTCCATGGCTTGCTGAGCTTCAAGGTTCTTTTCGTTTTTGATATCTGTCAGGATACCATTACGATCAAACGTCAGCGTTAATGTTTCTTGCTTCACTGGGTCATGTCCCAGCTCTTGGCGGAAAACATAAAACCAAGTCTGAGAACCAAACGGGTCAGTCATCATTGGGGTGCCCAAAGCATAAGCAACCTGTTGCTGTGTCATTCCGTTCTTAATTTTCGAAACATCTTTTGCTGTCAGATAGTTACCTTGGTTAATATCCGGATGATAGACAAGACGTTCCATCATTGAACAGCCCGTGGACATTAATGCGAATGATAGTGCAGCAGCAGTTAACAATTTATAACGCATGGATATCTCATTCCTTTTGGAGTCAGAACATCAATGATAATCGACATTGATACAATTTAAAACCTTCCAGATCGACTCTAAGACAACAGGAGATAAAAAAAGTTGTCGAAATTTAAGCTGCGAGCAACTCTTTTGCATTAGCCAGCGTGTTTTTGGTGACTTCAGAACCTGCTAGTAATCTTGCAAGCTCTTGTAATCTTGATTTTTTATCCAGTAATTGCATATGCGTTTCCGTTTCTACGCCATTGGTTTCTTTGCTGACATAAAAATGGTGGTGACCGCACCCTGCCACTTGAGGTAAGTGAGTCACACACATGACTTGAGTGGATTCTCCGAGCTCACGTAGTAATTTTCCAACAATGGCAGCGGTTGGTCCACTAATCCCCACATCGACTTCATCGAAAATTAAAGCAGGGGTGTCCATTTTCTTCGCTGTAATCACTTGGATAGCTAAAGCAATGCGAGATAATTCCCCCCCCGATGCAACTTTTGCTAACGCTTGATGTGGTTGTCCAGGGTTAGTCGTGACATTGAACTCCACTTTGCAAGCACCATCAATTTGTAGATTTTCAGGAACAAATTTGACATCAATAGTAAACAAGCCATGGGGCATAGAGAGCTGATGCATACTATTTGTAATTAATTGGCTCAGCTCTTGTGCATAATGTAGACGAACGTGGTGTAAACGTTCTGCACACTCTAATGCTTTTTGGTGGTCAGCGAGGACTTGTGCATTGAGGGCTTCACAATCTTCATTTTGATTAGCAATTTGATTTTTCTCTTCGACTAATTGTTGAAAGAGCTCTGGTAGAGCTTCAGGTGTCACATGGTGCTTACGGGCTAAACTAATTTGCTTGGAAATGCGTTGTTCCAATTCAAATAAGCGATTTGGATCTAATTCATACTGGTCGCAATAATGTTTAATTTCATCACTGACTTCGCTAACTTGAATAGAGGCTTCTTCTAGCATATCCAGTAATCCAGAGAATTTGGGGTTTAGAGTGACTAAGTCAGTCAATTCATTTTTTGCCATGTTCAATAGGCTAATAACGTTAGCCTCATCACTTTCGGTGAGAATTTGTGAAGCAGTTTGTCCAATGGTGAGAAATTGCCCATGATTAGCCAATTGTTTATATTCTTGGTCAATTTCTTCAAATTCCCCTTGGATAGGGAGAAAGTCATTTAATTCTTTTAAATGGTAATCAAGTAACTGCTGACGAGATTCACGCTCTTGCATCTGTTTTTGAAAAATAGCCAATTGCTGACAAGATTCATGCCATGTTTGCCATGTTTGCTTCATTTGAGCGAGTAATTGTTGCTGATTTGCATACGCATCAAGCAGAGATTGCTGATGGTCACTATCTAACAATAATTGGTGAGCATGTTGACCGTGAATTTGAATCAGTAGCGCACCCAGTTCACGTAACTGTGAAAGCGGAACAGAAACACCATTAATAAAGCCGCGAGAACGGCCATCAACAGCAATGGTACGACGTAGTAAGCATTCGTTATGATTATCAAGTTGATGTTCAATCAGCCAGGTTGTTGCCATTTGTGCATCAGATAAAGAAAAACGTGCACATAAGTCAGCACGTTGAGCTCCTGGGCGCACCATGTTGGCTTCTCCACGGTTGCCTAAACATAAACCGAGAGCGTCAATAGCAATGGATTTACCCGCACCGGTTTCACCTGTAATTGTTGTCATACCGCTACGAAAATCGATTTCTAACTCACGAACGATGGCAAAATTATTGATGGTTAGTTGGGTTAGCATCTGCGCTCTCCTGTTTAAATACACAACTGTGTTTTCATACAGTTTAACCTGTTTTTTTATACAGTAAAGAGGCAGAGTAAAAAAATTAAAAAGTTTTTTTAGACCAACCGAGCTTTGAGCTTAACGTATTGAAATAATTATAATCTTTAGGGTGGATTAAATTCAGACTCTTTGAGCTGCGTTTAATAATGACTTCTTCACCATCTTGGATAGGGAGCATAATTTGACTATCACAGCTGACTTCATAATCGATATTTGTACGTAAAAACTTCAAACGAATACTGCTGTCACTGCTAATCACGAGTGGGCGAGATGATAGGGTATGTGGGAACATTGGTACCAACACAATTGCATCTAAATTCGGTGTCAAAATTGGACCACCTGCGGAAAGAGAGTAGGCGGTTGAACCTGTTGGTGTCGCAATAATTAGACCATCAGAGCGCTGAGAAAAGGCAAATTTCTCATCGATGTAGACTTCAAACTCAATCATGTGTGCGACTTTTCCTGGGTGAAGAACCACTTCGTTAATTGCGCTACTTTTACGGGCCTTTTGATTTGCTTTGATAACTTGGGCTTCTAATAAAAAGCGCTGTTCTTCATGATATTCTCCTTCAAGAACACAAGACAGTTGTTGGAGTGCATTATCAGGATCAAGGTCAGTTAAAAATCCTAAATTACCTCGGTTTACGCCAATAACCTTATTGTTATAGCGAGATAAAATTCGTGCAGCACCGAGCATGTTGCCATCCCCTCCGACTACAACGACTAAATCTGCCTGCTGACCGATTTCTGTTAAAGTGCCTGTATTGGCATCTTTTAATTTCAAATCTTTAGCCACTTGCTTATCAATGATTGCATGGTAATTTTTTGAAATGAGCCAATGGTAGATGAGTTCATGGGTCGCCAGTGCTTCAGGGTGCCTTGGGTGTCCGACAATACCGATAGTTTTAAATTGTGAAGATGGTGTCATCTTAGCCTTTTGCATACTTTTTTAACTCCTCGTTGTATGACTTCCCTTGAATCCCTGTATTAGATCCCCATAATACTCCCATAGATAGAATTATTGCTAAATACGCGGAGATATTCATGAGTAGTAAAGAACAAAACATGCATGATGAGCAAGCTTCTGAGCAAAATGAAACACAAAAAGTGCAAGCAGAGCAAGAAGTAGAAACTCAACAAGCTGATTTACAAGCAGAAGAACAAGCGTTAGCCGCGCGTATTGCTGAGCTTGAACAGCAACTTGAAGCTTCTCGTAAAACTGAACGTGAAGCAATGCTACGTGCTCATGCTGAAATCGAAAATATTCGTCGTCGCACAGAACAAGATATTGAAAAAGCCCACAAGTTTGCACTTGAGAAATTTTCCAATGAATTGTTGCCTGTGATTGATAACTTAGAGCGCGCTATTGACGCGGCAGACCGTGAAAGTGAAGAATCCAAAGCAATGCTAGAAGGTTTGGATCTTACGCTAAAAACGTTCTTAGATGCAGTGTCTAAGTTTGGTATTGTGCCTGTTGATGAGGCAAATGTGCCATTCAACCCTGAAGTTCACCAAGCGATGACCATGATTGAATCTCCTGACCACAGTGCTGGTCAAGTGATTAACGTGATGCAAAAAGGTTATACCTTAAATAATCGTCTGTTGCGCCCTGCGATGGTGATCGTTTCTAAATAAGTTTAGAACGAGATATGATTTTAGGATATAGAACAAAATGGGATGCTAAGCATCCCATTTTTATATCCATAGATTGCTATTACGCAGGGATAACTGGGTTCCAGTTGATAGGGGTACGGCCTTGCTGCTCAAGTAATTGATTAGCCTTAGAGAAGTGACCACACCCAAGGAAACCGCGGTGTGCGGATAGTGGTGATGGGTGAGGCGCTTTGAGTACATGATGGCGCTTAGTGTCAATAATGCGACCTTTCTTTTGCGCGTGTGAGCCCCATAACAGAAAAATAACGCCTTCAGTATGGTCATTAATTGCTTGGATAACTTTATCTGTAAACGCTTCCCACCCTAAATGTGCATGTGAATGGGCATGACCTTGTTCAACGGTTAGTACAGTATTAAGCAATAAAACACCTTGCTGTGCCCAGCTTAGGAGATACCCATGGTCTGGGCGAACAAATCCAGGAATATCTTTCTCAAGTTCTTTATACATATTTACAAGTGATGGTGGTGCTTTAATGCCTGGACGCACTGAAAAGGATAAACCATGAGCTTGCCCCGGACCATGATAAGGGTCTTGCCCTAATATCATGACTTTAATATCACCCAATTCTGTATAACGAAAAGCATTGAAAACATCTTCTTGTGGAGGATAGATCACTTTGCCGTTTTCTCTTTCTTTAGCAACAAACGCAAGGGTATCTTTAAAGTAAGGCTGTGATTTTTCTGCACCGATTACGTCGTGCCAAGTCATCGTGTTTGACATGAATTATTCCATAGTGATGTGTTTTATAGTGCTTAGCTTACTGGTTCATGGCGCATAGATAAAGTGTTGTTCCATCTTAACCCCCTCAAATTATTTAAAATTATTTTGAAAATTTACAAAAATAATTAAAAAATCCATTTATGAATATTGATTTAAATCATAAAGATGCACAAGTTTGGTTAATTACCATACGAAATAATTGATAAATATCAAAGAAAGCGAGGGGGCTAGCTGGTATATATTAGATAAACAGGTTGGTTAGACCAATTATCCAATCAACAGCGATTAAAAATAGTTAGTAAAGGTTGATCAAAATCTGATTCGAACGTGGAGGTCGAGATGATTACTGGTATTCAAATTACAAAAAGTGATAATGCTGCACTACTTAATTCTTTCTGGTTAATCGATAGCGAGTCAAATGAAGCTCGCTGTGTGTGTGCGAAAGCGGATTATAACGAAGGTCAGGTTGTTGCTAAAGATGAATTAGGTGCTTTTGAGTACCGCGAAGTTCCTCTGGAAATGAAACCGACTGTACGTGTGGAAGGTGGTCAGCACTTAAATGTTAACGTATTAAGCCGTGAAACATTAGAAGATGCAGTGAAAAATCCAGAAAAATATCCTCAATTAACGATTCGTGTTTCTGGCTATGCCGTGCGTTTTAATTCATTAACGCCTGAACAACAACGCGATGTTATTACCCGTACTTTCACTGAAAGCCTGTAATAAACATTAAGGGGTCAATAGATCTCTTCTCTTAATAAATTCTAAAAGCCATTGTTCTCAATGGCTTTTTTATTTGTCTCTAACAAAGTAGATTATTTCCCTCCTTAGTTATTTATATTTCAATATTCTTCCAGCATACAGCATTTGTTAGGGAGAATTTATGCCATTGAGTACATTAATACAGCAGACAGTAAGTAAGGATGAACTTTCTTTTGTTGAGGAAGGTTTAAATTTATATCAACAGAATACATTTTTGGAATCGTTATGCAGTCCTCGTGATAAATGGTCTAAAAATATAATGCGGGAGGATTTTTTAGGAAGAGATGCACAGAATAAAGATTATCTTTTAGCGCTACTTTCACAAGGTGCTTATCATCATAATTGGCGAGATATTCATGGAATAGAAAAACTCAGTACGTCAAAAATTAACGCGTTAGGTATTGATGCAGAACTTTTAAATAATGAATTTACCGGTTTCCAATCGAATATTTGTTGTTTTAATGGTCTATATATTATTTGTTTTGCGGGAACGAATGATATTGTCGATTTCTATGCGAATATTCGACAAGGATTAGGATATTACGAACCTCAATTCTTTCAGGCTGTGGGGTTAACGAATATTCTATATCGAGCGGTTAAAGGCAATATTATTTGCACTGGGCACTCTTTAGGGGGAGGGCTAGCATCGATAGCAGCATTGGCAAGTCAATCACCTTGTATTTCATTTAGCCCGTCAGGGCTTGCACAAAACACAGTACATAAAATTGGGATGGATTATAACATTGCTAAACAGCGAGCAGATGAAGGTTTGATACGCTTTTATACTGTTCAATATGATTGGCTTGATGTACTGCAAAACAGGTTACCAATCCCTTCTGCGTTGGGAAATTGTATCAAAATGGCTTATAGCGAACATAATTCTTGGAAAGACTGGTTACCACACCGTTTGTTGACCAGGAGCTTTATTGCACATTCAATGGTTAAGATTATAAGGATGATGTGCAAACATAAACCATGGAATAATTGGAATGCGATTACAGGTGAATTTGATAAAACTTCGGATTCTATGTTGAATGATCTTCCAAACATAGAGCAACGACAAAGTTCTAATTGGCAAGAAAGCTGTAAAACATCAATTAAGAGAGAAAATATAAACGAATTTATTACGCTACTTTCAATGAAAAATAAGCACTGTGATATTGATAAGCTCGCAATGCAGTCTGTTCGAGCTGGAAATAGTCAATTCATTAAAATATTGTTGGAATCCCCTTATGGTCAGGGAATTAAAAAAATGCAATTGGCTCAACAAAAAACAGTTTTACATTTGGCTGCTCAAAGTGGAAGAGTCGCACAATCAGAAATTTTGTTAAGTAATGGCTTAATGGTCAATGTTAAAGATAATTTAGGAAATACTCCATTGCATGACGCTTTAAATAGTCACTCTTTAGAGGTTGCTGAATTATTATTATCGAGTGGTGCTGACTGGCGAATGGAAAATAGTCAAGGCTATAATTGCCGCGATATTTTAGATAATCACATGATAAAAGCAGAGTCATTGACCCATGAAAGCCGGATAATGAGAGAGAAAGTATATAAACTAATGAATTAAAAACGGGCCGAAGCCCGCTTTTATGAGTATCACTTTTAGGTGTTTTACTTGGTTTTATTGCTATCGGTTGTCGATGGCGCCACAGGAGTGCGGCGTTTACCGATATTTTTCTTATCGCGGTGGCGTACTTTTTCTTTTTTCTTACTTTGTTCTTCTTTTTTCTTTTCTTTACGCTTAGCCAGCACTTTCTTAGATGGCTTCGGCTTATTTAGCATCGCTTCAGAAGGCGCTTTTGTTGTTGGTCGTAAAGAATCCACCACGCGGATTTTAATTGGATCTTCAATGTAGCGAGTGATTTTACCCAGTAGAGGGAAATCGTGAGCTTCCACTAAAGAGAGGGCAGTACCTTTGCGTCCTGCTCGACCTGTACGACCAATACGGTGCAGATAGACATCTGCAGTACGCGGTAAGTCGAAGTTGAACACATGGCTGACATTTTCGATATCTAATCCACGAGAGGCTACATCGGTAGCAACCAAGACTTTAACTTGTCCTGTCACTAAACGGCGAACCGCTTCGTTGCGTTTTGCTTGAACCATTTCACCTTCAAGATAACAAGGTTCAATACCGGCATCACGTAACCACTGCACGACTTCGCGAACGCGTTCACGCTTACGCACAAACACAATTGACTTAGTGACATCTTCCTGCTTAAGAAGATGGCAAAGTAGGGCAGTTTTGTGCTCTAAAGTGTCGGCACGATAGTAAAACTGCTGGATTTTTTTACGTTCGCGACGTGATGGTTCTGCATCAATTTCGATAGGATCTTCAAGCAGACGTTCAGCGAAATCGCGAATAGCTTCCCCTTCAAGGGTCGCGGAAAATAGCATGGTCTGCTTACGCCAGCGAGTTTCGCCCGCAATGGTTTCGATATCATGAGCAAAGCCCATGTCGAGCATCCGATCTGCTTCATCGAGGATCAGAATTTCGACCGCGCGGCAATCAAAGTTTTCTTCTTTAATGTATTGCAGCAAACGTCCGGTCGTTGCGACGACGATATCTTGGTTTTCGCTGAAGACTTCAGCGTGGTTCATATAAGCAACGCCGCCTGTGATTGTGGCAACGTCTAAATGATTATGTGCACACAACTCTTTGGCTTGGTCAGCGACTTGCATAGCGAGTTCGCGAGTTGGTGTTAAAATCAGAACGCGAGGCGGCCCTGATTTTTTTCTTGGAAAATCAAGTAAATGCTGAATGGCTGGCAATAAGAATGCCGCGGTTTTACCTGTTCCGGTTGGGGCTGAACCTAAAACGTCTCGCCCATCCATTGCAGCAGGGATGGCAGCTTCTTGGATTGCCGTCGGGCGCTCATAACCTTTATTGGTCAGCGCAGTGATCAGGCTTTCATCAAGCTCAAGTTCAGAAAAAGTGGATGCAGTCATGATATACCTCTATTTGGGGCGCTGATTATAAACAGGTTAGCAAAATTGTTCACCACAAAAATCAGCTTTGTGCAGAGTTTACCTGTTTTTGTTAGCGGGGGGTATATAAGGAAGCGCCTTACCTACTATGAGGTGTTGTCCGTAAGACATTTTCATAGCAGGTAAGGAAAAGATGTGGAATTAGCTAAGCATGTTAATTAGCCAAGTATGGTAAGGAATACCGACGAGGTCGATCAGCACAGCACCGCTGAGTGGCACAATCATAAACGCTTTCATCGACACATGTTTGTAGCGCTCACAAACCGATGACATATTGGCCATCGCGTTCGGCGTGGCGCCCAGTCCATGCCCCATCATGCCGGAGCACATGACGGCAGCATCGTAGTTTTTACCAAGGAGTCTGAAGACAACGAAGACAACAAACAGAATGATAGCAACAGTCTGCGCCAATAAAATGATGAAGAGCGGCAGGGCGATGACTTTCAATTCCCAAATTTTTAGCGACATCATCGCCATGGTTAAGAATAACCCCAGAGAAACATCAGAAATTAAATTGATTGATTTCTGGTTAATACGAACAATTTCAGCTTGGTCATTAATATTTCGCACAATAATTGCGATAATCATTGCACCTACATAGCTTGGTAAAGAAAAACCGGTCGCTTTAGTAAATTGCGCAGAAGCAAACTGCCCCACGACCATGACACCTAAAATCAGAGCTAACATTTTTAAGAAAGCATGAGCATCGATTGAGTCGATTTTACCCGCCAGTTTTTCTTCAACTTTTACATTCTCGACATTTTCTTCGGATTGAATGGTCACCTTGTGTTTCTTAATGAGATAGCTCGCGATAGGTCCACCTAACAAGCTACCAGAAATCAAACCAAATGTTGCCGCAGCAATCGCGGCGACAGTTGCGGATTGCACTCCAAGCCCTTCTGCCATACTGCCAAATGCAGCAGCACCACCATGTCCCCCGGTGAGAGAAACGCCGCCCGCCATGATCCCGATAACCGGGTCAATACCTAATAAATGGGCAAGGCCTGCTCCAAATGTGTCTTGGAAAATGACTAAGGTCCAACAAATTAAAAGGTAAGTGATTAATAAGCGTCCGCCGCTTTTTAATACGCGGAAGCTGCCATCAATACCGACAGTGGTAAAGAATGCGACCATTAAGAAAGTTTGTAAGCTGGTATCAAATGAGATTTCAGCTAAGTCGAAAGATTTTAATCCCCAGATAAGTAAGCTGACTAAAAATCCACCAATGACCGGCGAAGGAATGCAAAAACGTTGTAGCCATTCAATACGCTTTTTGAGGTGAACTCCCATTAGTAAACAAATTACAGTCAAGAAGAGGGTGGTGAGTGTGTCGATGTGGAACGTCATATTTTTCCCTTTTTTTATACCTTGTCTTTCGTGCTACAGCGCTGTTGGTTTCTCTCAGCTACCCTAGCCACATACTTGAGTATGTTCCTAGGAATACCTTCATTCACCACCTAGCTGTAACTCGAAATCCAAGGGTATAAATATCTTTATGATGAAAGAGATAAATACGCTTAATTTTCAAACTACAGTGTTGTTGGCTATTTCGAACCTCAGTGCTGTTTATTGTTAACTAGTTACTTAGTTGACTAAGTTTTTATTTATATTTTGAAAGACAAGGTAAAATTGTTTATCAGTCGTTTTATTGTGTTTGTTGTTTTTAGAATAAATATTGGTAAACCAAGTAAGCTGCTAATTTTGATGTGTGGTTATCAATATCAAATTCAGGGTTACATTCAGCGATATCAAATAGCGTAATCTTGCCGCTAGATTTGATGACGTTAAACAATTCATCAAATGTTTCAGTGGAAATGCCTCTGGCGGCAGGCGCGCTGACTCCCGGAGCTATACCGGCAGAAAATACGTCCAGGTCCACAGTGACATACAGGAAATCCACTGAATTTATAAATTGCTTAATTTTTTCAATAGCATGTGGCAATAAACTCGGAGTTAATGCTTTATCACGAATGTAGTGACTGCCTAAGCGATCTGCTGTGTCGAATAACACTTTGGTATTACCATGATCGGCAATACCTAAGCATAAGTAATTGAAAGGGCGCTGATGTTTGGCACACAGTTGTGATGATTGTAAAAAGGGTGTACCAGAGGTGGCTTCGTCAGCTTCACGTAAATCAAAGTGCGCATCAAAGTTTATGATCCCAATGGTTTTTTCCGGGTGATGTTTGTGAATATAATCAAAAACACCTTGGAAACTGGCAAAGCCCACTTCATGCCCACCACCTAACACAATCGGTTTTTGTTGTTGTTCTAGAATGGAAATGATCTCATCGGATAAGCGGCGTTGAGCGATTTCTAAATTGCCATCATCACAGCTAACCGTCCCTGCATCACGAATGGCGAGCGGCTGGTGGATAGGCAGACCTGCAAGTTGACGGCGAATAGCATCCGGCCCCATTTTAGCCCCTAGGCGACCTTTATTACGACGAACACCTTCGTCCGAAGCAAAGCCTAGAATGGCAAACTCAGCAGGTGAGCATTGGTTGATGACTTGGTGGATCCGCAAATGTTCAGGTGTTTCACCATCAGTACGACCTTGCCATTGAAAAGGTTGTGTCATAGTTACTCCAAGTTAATCAGTTTTGTTATATTTTGTGCTGTTTGGCATGTCGCTTTGATGAGCTCATCGACGCGATTAATTGCCCGAAATTCAGGTGCCATCACTGAGACGACAGCTAAAATATCATTCCCTTTGAACACGGGGGCTGAAGCGCCAAAAACGCCTGCGTCAATTTCACCAACGGAGATGCCATAACCCTGTTGGCGAATTTGCACCAAATCCTGTTTTAATTTTTGCAAATAGTTATCTTTGTGTAGCTGTTTTGCGTGGGTTTCAAAGACCAATTCTTGGTATTGTTCATCTCTGTACGCTAAGAGGGTTTTGGCACTCGCGCCTCGGATTACTGTATTACCGTGCCCCACAATGAAAGAGCAGCGTACGGCTTGTTCACTATCAATTTTATCGACACAAATGGTTTCCCGTAGATTAGCGGTAATAATTGCCGCGGTTTCTTGGGTCTTTTTCGCTAATGCGTGAAGCTCCGATTTTGACGAAGTCATCAATAAACTATGGTGATAGTATTTTTCTTGGGTTTTGATACTCTGCGCACCGACGGTATAAGTGCCATACTGTTTAGAGTAAGTCACGAATTCCCAATTTATGAGAATAGTTAAAAGTCGATAAACTGTTGAGATTGGAATATCAAGCTCTTTAGAAATAGTTTGTGGTGTGACGGGAGATGCACAAGTTGTGACAAACGATAAGATATCTAGTGTTCGATTAATACTGTTCATGGCATCTCCTTTTTCTCGAACTTAGCAGTAAAAAAAATCACTAACAAATCACATTCTCATATTATGAGAATAATATTATTGTAATTGAATTAAATTTCTAGATTTGTGGACTGAAATTGAGAATGTGTACGCAAATCATATTCAAACCAGAGTGGCTGTATGAGCGAACAAAAAAAGCGTTATCGAAAAGGCGGGTTTACTTTCAAGCAATTTTTTGTTGCCCATGATCGTTGTGCAATGAAAGTCGGAACGGACGGGGTGTTACTGGGAGCGTGGGCGCCAGTAAGCCCTGCAAAATATGCGTTAGATATTGGTAGTGGAAGTGGTTTAATCGCATTAATGTTGGCTCAGCGTAACACTCAGTTGCATATTGATGCCGTTGAACTTGATGCGGATGCCGCTTCGCAGGCCCATGAAAATTTTAATGCATCGCCATGGTCTGATCGATTGCAGGTATTTCATCAGGATATTATTACGTTTAGTGAACAGCCTCATCGGCAATATGATTTAATTGTCAGCAATCCACCTTACTTTGAACCCGCAGTGGCGTGTCGAGATGAACAGCGGGATCAAGCGCGCTATACCCGCACACTTAATCATCAAGTGTTACTAGATAGCGCCAAGCGTTGTCTAGCGCCTGAAGGTATTTTTTGCTTAGTTTTGCCTTATGATGTTGGGGAGAAGGTTGAGGACATGGCGCTCACGAGTGGTTGGAGTTTAGCTTATCGTGTGCAGGTTCAAGATAAATTGCATACTCCATATCATCGTATGTTATTAGGGTTGGCACAGAAGGAGATGGAGACCGAGATTTCATCTTTGACGCTGAAACAGCAAGAGGGGAGTTATACCAATGAGTTTATTGCCTTGATTCAGCCTTTCTACCTTAAATATTAAAAGCTTATCAGTGATTGACTCACCGATAAGCTTTTGATGAATCACGACAATATTATCGCGTTAGAATAGTTGGACCGGATTCAGATAAAAGCTCTGGATAATCTAACGTGTAGTGAAGGCCTCGGCTTTCTTTACGTTCAAGGGCACAACGCACCATTAATTCTGCGACTTGTACTAAATTTCGTAGCTCTAACAAATTGTTGGAAATTCGGAAATTAGCATAGTAATCATTAATTTCTTGCTGAAGTAAGTGAATACGACGCAAGGCGCGTTCTAGGCGTTTTGTTGTGCGAACGATCCCCATGTAATCCCACATAAACAAGCGTAATTCATGCCAATTATGCTGAATGATAACTTGTTCATCAGAATTATGAACTCGGCTCTCATCCCATTCTGGTAGGTGAGAAACGGCAGGGATTGCATCGATTGTTTTGATGATGTTTTCCGCCGCTGCCCATCCATACACAAGGCATTCGAGTAGCGAGTTAGATGCCATGCGATTAGCACCGTGTAGTCCGGTATAACTCACTTCACCGATAGCATATAAATTAGGAATATCGGTCATGCCAGTCGAGTCAACGACTACACCGCCACAGGTATAATGTGCTGCGGGAACGATCGGGATCGGTTCTTGGGTTAAGTCTAACCCTAATGTCAGTAATTTGGCGTAAATCGTAGGGAAGTGATTTTTAATAAAATCCGGTGATTTATGGCTGATATCCAAATACATACAGTCAGCGCCGAGGCGCTTCATTTCATGGTCAATGGCTCTAGCTACAATATCCCGTGGCGCTAATTCACCACGCTCATCATAGTCGGGCATAAAGCGGCTACCATCGGGGCGTTTTAGGTAAGCCCCTTCGCCTCGTAGTGCTTCGGTGAGTAAAAAATTACGTGCTTGGGGGTGGAATAAACACGTTGGATGAAATTGGTTAAATTCCAAGTTAGCGACTCGACAGCCCGCTCGCCATGCCATCGCAATGCCATCACCAGATGAAATATCGGGATTGGTGGTATATTGATAGACTTTGGCTGCACCGCCTGTGGCTAAGACAACCGTTTTGGCCCGAATCGTTTCGACCTGCTCTTTTTGACGGTTCCAAACATAGGCGCCAACAATGCGCGAGTGAGTTGCTTTTTGTGCTTTGTCTTCGAGGATCAAATCAACGGCATTATAACGTTCTTTGATCTGGATATTTGGGTGGTTGAAAGCAAGGTTCACAAGGGTGGTTTCAACTTCTTTTCCCGTTGCATCTGCGTGGTGCAGAATACGACGATGACTGTGTCCACCTTCTCGAGTGAGATGATACTGGGTTTCTCCCGTTTCGTTGACCTCGGTATCGAAAAGTACGCCTTGGTCAATCAGCCATTGAACACAATGCTTCGCGTTTGAGGCAATGAATTCCACTGCGCTTCGTTCACAAATCCCAGCGCCTGCGATGAGGGTATCATCAACATGGGATTCGATGCTGTCTGTATCATCAAAAACAGCGGCAATTCCGCCTTGAGCGTAATAGGAAGCACCTTCATTGAGTGTGCTTTTGCTGAGAATCGTCACTTGATGAAAGGGTGCTAGCCGGAGTGCGGCTGATAATCCTGCGACACCACTTCCAATGATTAAAATATCAGTGTCATGCTGTGTGGATGTGTTCATAAGTATTTGCGTATTGTGTTTCTATAGAGAATTTTATGTTAGCCTATCGAGCTGCCTCTGACTATGCATTAATCCACATTTAGCGTCATCGGCGAGCGCGATAATTTAGCGGTGCGTTGTTTGACTATTTTGCTAAAAAATATTTTGTTAGAGAAATCATAGCGAGCTAAATGATAGATGATTATACGAATGAATAAATGCCATGTATTCGTGCCGCATATATGCCTGTTTTGTGTATACTATTAGGTAGTGCTCACAAGGATCGATGGGATCGATTAAGAAACTTAGATCTCATTTTTTGGAATTATTTTCGGTTTTTTTCGGAATAAATTGAACTTCATCAGTTTTTATTACTCGAAGTTAGGCTTGCTTAAGGAAGGGAGAAGATGAACAAGCTAAGTCATTATCAATCTGTGTTCAGGAGATGGATCCTGGAATGAGCGAGCAGCTGACAGACCAAATCTTGGTTGAGAAAGTACAAAAAGGCGACCAACAAGCTTTCAACTTACTGGTAATTAAATACCAGCATAAAGTTGCAAGTCTCGTTTCTCGTTATGTACCACAAGCAGATGTGCCTGATGTCGCGCAAGAGTCATTTATTAAGGCTTATCGTGCAATAGGTTCGTTTCGTGGCGACAGTGCTTTTTATACTTGGCTTTATCGAATTGCTGTCAATACGGCAAAGAACTATTTAGTCGCTCAAGACCGGCGTCCTCCCGCGTCAGATCTTGAAGCTAGTGACGCAGAAAACTTCGAATCAGCCGGTGCATTGAAAGAAATTTCGAACCCAGAGAACTTAATGTTGTCTGATGAATTAAAGCGAGTTGTTTTCCGTACCATTGAGTCACTGCCAGAGGATCTCCGAATGGCAATTACATTACGAGAACTTGATGGTTTAAGTTATGAAGAGATAGCTGAAGTGATGGATTGCCCTGTAGGCACAGTCCGATCACGGATCTTCAGGGCGAGGGAAGCAATTGATGAAAAAGTTCAGCCGTTGATCCAACAGCATTAATTGGTTGGATCGCGAGTTACCATTTAACTGTGAGCAATTAACTGAAGGTAATTGGGCATGCAAAGAGAGAAACTTTCCGCAATGATGGATGGTGAAGCTCTAGATTTAGAACTCATTAATACCATTTCATGTGATTCAACGTTAAAGCAACGTTGGGAGAGCTATCATCTTGTTCGTGATACTCTGCGCAATGATACTGGCGATGTTATTCATTTTGATATTGCTAGTAAAGTTGCGGCAGCGCTAGAAAATGAAGCGGTGCGAATTAGTCCTCAGGCAGTTGTTGAGTCACAGCCAGAACCAGCAAGCTGGAGTGGCTTCCCGTTTTGGAACAAAATTCGTCCATGGGCAAGCCAAATTACACAAATTGGCGTAGCAGCATGTGTGTCACTCGCGGTGATTGTGGGTGTTCAACAATACAATCAAAGTAATAGTGTTGATTCTACTGTGGATGATCCCGTATTCAATACCGTTCCCGTTGGACGTGGTGCGCCAGTGAGTTTAAATATTTCAGATAGCCAATTGTTTGGCACTGAACAGCAAACTCAACAAATTGAACAACAAAATCAACGTATCAATGCCATGCTACAACAGTATGAAATTGAAAGACGTTCGATGCTGAATCAACAGCTTCACGACAGTGATAAAAATAGCGCATCAGCTGGAGTTAAACAGCAATAATGAACAAATGGTTATCCGTCATCTGCCTGACGGGCAGCCTGATTATATCTAATCAAGCGTCGGCATCATCTACGGATGCCGATGTTCTTTTTAAAGAAATGGGAACGGCTGCCCAGAACTTGTCATATGAAATGTCTTTCATGACACTAAGTCCACAAAATATCGTCCCTGTTCGCTATCGTCATGCGATTCTCAATGGTATTCCTGTTTCTCAAATGATCCAAATGGATTCATCTCGACGAGAAATTGTGCAAAATGGCAATCGAATTAGCTATTTTGAACCTGGATTTGATGCATTTAGCCTCAATGGTGAACACATCATCGATAATTTGCCAACGGTTATTTTTGCTGATTATCAAAAAATTCAGCCGTATTATAATTTTATTGATGCTGGTCGTACCCATATTGGCGATAAACCTGCATTAGTGATCCGTATCATTTCAAAAGATAATTCCCGATTCAATTATGTGCTATTAATCGATGAAGAAACTAAATTGCCACTGCGTGTTGATTTATTGGATAATAATAATCAAACGTTGGAGCAGTTTCGGGTCATTTCGACGGTATTAGACAGCAAGAATGTACAAGACTCATTGAAATCTCTGAGCAATGTGAATCTCCCACCATTATTATTATCACCGAAGAATGAAAACCCAGCGTTTAAATGGCAAGTGGGCATGTTACCACCAGGATTTGAGGAAGTTTCACGTTCGACGGGAAAACTGAATAAAGATGATATTGTAGAAACCGCGATGTTTAGTGACGGTTTATTTACATTTTCGGTCAATGTGACAAAAGCGTCGAAAGGTCCTTTACTTGATCAGCCATTGCAAAATGGTCGTCGCACAATTTACACCATGACTCAAAAGCAAAATGTGATTACGATAATAGGTGAGCTGCCGCTGCCAACATCACAGTTAATTGCGAGTAGCATTCAGTTTCGGGAGTAAATCATGGTAAAAGAATGGGCAACAGTGGTTAGGTGGCAAAAGGGGCGAGCATTATTGCGTTATGGTTCGTCTGCTGGTTGTGGAAGTTGCAGTGCTCGCGCAGCCTGTGGCTCTTATGCCTTAAATAAAATCGGACCTAACACAGAGCATGAGTTGGAAATTGACGTTGAGCAGCCATTAGTCGTGGGGCAAAAAATTGAAGTTGGTATTCCTGAGGGAAGCTTACTTCGCTCAGCAATGCTAGTCTATTTAACGCCATTAATCGGACTATTTTTATTTGCTGCATTGGCTCAATCAGCTCAGTTAGAGCAAGTTTGGGTTGCTCTAACTGGTATTTTAGGCGGTTTTGTTGGCTTTTTTACGGCAAGAAAAGTGGCTTCTCGCTGGCGAAATAAAATCGACTTTGAGCCTATCGTGTTACAAATAGGACTGCCTCCTGGGGAAATCAGCGTTCAAGCACATTGTTGAATGTCACTGTATACCTTAATCGCCTGTAGTTATGCTTTTCACTACAGGCGATTTTGTTTTTAGTCGTTCAAAATGAAAAAAAACGAAATAAGTAACTTATTAAACTTTGGCAAGTTTACAGTTGTTTTACATTGAATCTTTGTGTTAGTGGGTTCTTGTATGTAAAATGCTGCTAATTAGCAATCTTGTGATAATCATAGCATTTTAGTTTTGTAGCGAAATTTGCTCAAAACTGATTTTGTAAGGCAATTTAAAAGAAGATATTACCTTGAAAATCAAAAACATCAGAAACTTTTCGATCATTGCACATATCGACCATGGAAAATCCACATTATCGGATCGTATTATTCAAATCTGTGGTGGTTTAACTGACCGTGAAATGGCGGCTCAGGTTTTAGACTCTATGGATCTGGAACGTGAACGTGGTATTACCATTAAAGCGCAAAGCGTTACGCTCGACTATAAAGCTTCAGATGGTGAAACCTACCAACTGAACTTTATCGATACCCCTGGACACGTAGACTTCTCCTATGAAGTATCCCGCTCATTGGCGGCGTGTGAAGGCGCATTATTAGTTGTGGATGCTGGCCAAGGGGTTGAGGCTCAAACTCTAGCAAACTGCTATACCGCTATTGAGATGGATCTGGAAGTGGTTCCGATCCTTAACAAAATTGACTTACCAGCCGCTGATCCAGAGCGCGTAGCTGAAGAGATTGAAGACATTGTGGGTCTTGATGCCCATGATGCCGTTCGTTGTTCTGCGAAAACCGGTATCGGTGTTCAAGATGTTATCGAACGTTTAGTGAAAGAAATTCCACCGCCAGAAGGTGATGGAGATGCCCCTTTACAAGCGCTGATTATCGACTCTTGGTTCGATAACTATTTAGGCGTTGTTTCTCTGATCCGTATTAAAAACGGAACATTGAAAAAAGGCGATAAAGTAAAAGTCATGAGTACAGGAAATGTCTACAACGCGGATCGCCTTGGTATTTTTACACCAAAACAAGTTGACCGTGATGTACTGAACTGTGGCGAAGTAGGCTGGTTAGTGTGTGCAATTAAAGATATCACTGGCGCACCTGTCGGGGATACTTTAACGGGAGCTCGTAACCCAGCAGATAAAGCATTACCTGGCTTTAAAAAAGTAAAACCTCAGGTATATGCGGGTTTGTTCCCGGTCAGTTCTGACGATTATGAAGCTTTCCGTGATGCATTAGGTAAATTAAGCCTGAATGACGCCTCTCTGTTTTATGAGCCAGAAACATCAACGGCATTAGGATTTGGTTTCCGCTGTGGTTTCCTTGGCTTACTGCACATGGAAATCATTCAAGAACGTTTAGAGCGTGAATACGATCTTGATCTGATCACGACGGCACCAACGGTAGTGTATGAAGTTCAGCAAACTAATGGTGAAGTGGTTTATGTGGATAGCCCATCAAAATTACCGCCGCTGAATAACATTGAAGAGTTAAGAGAGCCGATCGCTGAGTGTCACATGCTAATGCCTAAAGAGTATTTAGGTAACGTTATCACTCTGTGTATTGAAAAACGTGGTGTACAAACCAACATGGTTTATCACGGTAATCAGGTCTCATTGACGTATGAAATCCCAATGTCAGAAGTGGTGCTGGATTTCTTCGATCGCTTAAAATCGACATCCCGTGGTTATGCATCATTGGATTATTCATTCAAACGTTTCCAAACATCAGATATGGTGCGTGTAGATGTTTTAATCAATAACGAACGTGTGGACGCATTAGCTCTGATCACTCACCGTGGTAACTCTCAGTATCGCGGACGTGAACTGGTGGAAAAAATGAAAGAGCTGATTCCACGTCAACAGTTTGATATTGCAATTCAAGCGGCAATCGGTAACCACATTATTGCTCGTTCTACAGTGAAACAGCTGCGCAAAAACGTTCTTGCCAAATGTTATGGCGGTGACGTTAGCCGTAAGAAGAAACTGTTACAGAAGCAAAAGGATGGTAAGAAACGTATGAAGCAAGTGGGTAACGTTGAACTCCCACAGGAAGCGTTCCTTGCTATATTGCACGTAGGTAAAGACAGCTAAGTTTACAAGGAGTCTTAATGGCTAACACGTTTGCCCTGATCCTCACACTCGCTACGCTGGTGACGGGGATTATTTGGTGCTTAGATAAATTTAAGTTTGCGCCTGCACGTAAGGCGAAACTTAAAAAATTGCGGGAAGTAACAAACGGCTCAATGAACGAGGATGAACTGGCGAAAGCGGTTCGTCGTCCATCGTGGCTGGAAACAGGAACCTCAATTTTTCCTGTGTTAGCCATTGTTTTGATTGTTCGTTCATTTATTTATGAACCGTTCCAGATCCCATCAGGTTCGATGATGCCAACATTATTAGTTGGTGATTTTATGTTGGTTGAAAAGTTTTCATATGGATTAAAAGATCCAATAACACAAACCACATTAATCGAAACTGGTAAGCCTAATCGCGGGGATATTGCGGTATTTAAATATCCGAAAGAGCCAAATGTTGACTTCGTAAAACGCGTAATTGGTTTACCTGGCGATAAAATTATTTATAACCCAGAAGCGAAAGAATTAACCATTTATCCAAACTGTGCAGATAATCAATGTACTGAAAAATTGCCCGTCACATATGGTCCATTAGAGCCAAGTGAGTGGACAATGGTTTTTGAAAATAGCTCTGTGGTAGATAACCAATATGGTAATTATCAGATTCCAGTAGACCAAGCATTACCGAGTAATTCATTGCGCCAGTATGGTCGCAGTGAGCAGTTAGATACCGTCACGCATCAAATACTGACGATTAATAACTACATTACTCAATCAAAATATGTGCAACCAGGTTTACCACTTAATGAGTGGATAGTGCCTGAAAAACACTATTTTATGATGGGCGATAATAGAGACAATAGTTCAGATAGCCGTATGTGGGGCTTTGTTCCTGAACAAAACTTAGTTGGTCGTGCTGTATTTATCTGGTTAAGTTTAGATAAACAAGAAAACGAATGGCCAACAGGCATTCGCTTTAGCCGAATTGGTCCTCTATAATTCATTTCAGACAATGCGGGTTTTCATGAGAAAACTCGCATTATCATAAAGCATTATTATTTTACCCAGTGTACAATAATGTTGCTTTAAACATTATTGACTTCCTATTTATTAATTATCCTCGTTAAATTCCGATAACTCATCGAAGTTATTTCTCGAATATCAATTAATTATGAGTGATGGTTGACGGGAGTCAGTGCAAACGCAACAGTTTTGTAAAATAGCTGATTTTACAGGTCTGTTGCGTGTGCTTTTTTATTAAACGTAGAATGGTTGGGCGCACATGAACCCCTCTTTGTTAGAAAAATTACAGCGTAAGCTTGGATATACGTTCAAGCAAAATGATTTATTAATTCAGGCATTAACTCACAGAAGTGCAAGTAGCAAACATAATGAAAGACTGGAATTTCTAGGTGATTCAATTCTCAGTTTTGTGATTGCTAATGACCTCTATCATCGTTTCCCAAAAGTGGACGAGGGTGATATGAGTCGCATGCGTGCAACGTTAGTGCGTGGAAATACACTGGCTGAAATAGCTCGTGAGTTTGAGCTCGGTGAATGTTTACGTTTAGGGCCGGGTGAATTAAAAAGCGGTGGCTTCCGCCGTGAATCTATCTTAGCAGATACTGTTGAAGCCTTAATTGGCGGAATTTTTCTTGATAGTGATATCCAAACTATCGAAAAAATCATTCTCGCATGGTACAAAGCGAGATTGGATGAAATTAGTCCGGGTGATAAGCAAAAAGACCCGAAAACGCGGCTACAAGAATATTTGCAAGGGCGTCATCTTCCATTACCGAACTATTTAGTGGTGCTTGTGAAGGGAGAAGCTCATGATCAAGAATTTACGATCCACTGCCAAGTCAGTGGCATTGAAGAACCGATTCATGGCATCGGTTCAAGCCGTCGTAAAGCGGAGCAAGCCGCAGCAGAGCAAGCATTGAAAATCTTGGAGATTGAATGAGTGAATTACAATCCCACTGTGGTTTTGTTGCCATAGTTGGACGACCAAATGTTGGGAAATCAACATTGTTAAACCAGTTGCTGGGGCAAAAAGTCTCGATTACCTCGAGAAAGCCACAGACAACTCGTCACCGTATTATGGGGATCCATACAGAAGATAATTATCAAATTATCTATGTTGATACCCCAGGTCTTCATATTGAAGAAAAAAGAGCGATTAACCGTTTGATGAACCGTGCAGCATCCAGCTCTATTGGTGATGTTGAATTAATTATTTTCGTGGTTGAAGGTACCCACTGGACACCTGATGATGAAATGGTGCTCAATAAGTTATCAAGTTTGCGTTGCCCTGTTATCTTGGCAATCAATAAAATTGATAATGTAGTTGATAAGACCAGTTTATTACCGCATATCGGCATGATCAGCCAAAAAATGAATTTCTTGGATGTGGTGCCAATTAGTGCTGAAAAAGGCACTGGCGTTGATACTATCGCGAAGATTGTGAAACAGCATATTCCTGAAGCTATCCATCACTTCCCTGAAGACTATATTACAGATCGCTCTCAGCGCTTTATGGCGTCTGAAATTATTCGTGAAAAACTGATGCGTTTCTTAGGTGACGAATTGCCATACTCTGTGACTGTCGAAATTGAGCAGTTTAAAGTTATGGATAAAGGCGGCTACCATATCAACGGCTTAATTTTGGTTGAGCGCGAAGGTCAGAAAAAAATGGTTATCGGTAATAAAGGAAGCAAGCTGAAAACCATTGGAACAGAAGCTCGTATTGATATGGAGCGTCTGTTTGAAACCAAAGTGCATTTAGAGCTTTGGGTCAAAGTAAAATCCGGCTGGGCAGATGATGAAAGAGCACTGCGCAGTCTGGGCTATGTTGACGATTTAAAATAATCGGTGACACCGTGAGTGGTTGGCAGCGTGCGTTTGTACTCCATTCTCGTCCTTACAGTGAAACAAGTCTATTAATCGACTTTTTCACTGAAGGGGAAGGGAAAATACGTTTGCTAGCAAAAGGTGCAAGACGTAACCGCTCACCATTAAGAGGCTGCTTGCAGCCTTTTACACCTCTACTAATCCGTTGGAGTGGTAAAGGTGAAATCAAAACCCTCATCAGTGCGGATCCCGTCTCTCTCGCTCTTCCTCTAAGTGGTACTGTCTTATACAGCGGTTTATACCTTAACGAACTCACAGCGCGTGTCATTGAGTTTGGGACACCATACTCTGCCTTATTTTTTGATTACCTCCAGTGTTTACAAATTTTAGCGGGGAGTGAACGCACTCCGGAGTCTGCTTTACGCCAATTTGAGCTCGCTTTATTATCTTATCTGGGCTACGGCGTTGATTTTTTACATTGTGCTGGTAGTGGTGAACCTGTTTCTGATGCAATGACCTATCGTTACCGAGAAGAAAAAGGTTTCATTGGCAGCTTGGTGATTGACCAACTCACATTTACAGGCAAACAATTAAAAGCGTTAGCAGAACGTGAATTCCCTGATGCCGATACGTTAAAAGCGGCTAAACGTTTTACTCGTATAGCATTAAAACCCTATCTGGGGGGGAAGCCCCTTAAAAGTCGTGAACTCTTCCGTCAATTTATTATTCCTTCGGCAAATATAGCCAAGTCTTAGTTATTTTTATTTGATAACGCTGTTTTCCTTTGTTGTATCCGTAACCTCACGAGTAATCCAATTCAATTTATAGCTATGTCCATTTTCTTCGAAGCGCTTCCCAAAAAGTGAATGTAATTGATGAAAATCAGGTATTAAGTTGGAATCGGTGGTGAAGAACGAGAGATTTTTTCCCTCAACGCGATAAATTGCAGTAGGATATGGCGGATACGAAATAAGTGACTGTTTATTCATAGGGAGTTAAACATGGCTGAGCTGTTATTGGGCGTTAACATTGACCACATTGCAACAGTTAGAAATGCAAGAGGAACACAATACCCTGATCCTGTTCAAGCGGCGTTTGTTGCTGAGCAAGCTGGAGCTGATGGGATCACGATTCATTTACGTGAAGACCGTCGTCATATTACTGATAGAGATGTTGAACTGCTTAATAAGACCATTCAAACACGAATGAATCTCGAAATGGCTGTCACGGAAGAGATGATTAAGATTGCTTGCCATATTCAACCAGCGTATTGCTGCTTGGTTCCTGAAAAACGTGAAGAAGTCACCACTGAAGGTGGTCTTGATGTGGCAGGGCAAAAAGAAAAAGTGGCTGCGGCAGTAAAACGTCTAACCGATGCTGGCATTTTAGTCTCTTTATTTATTGATGCAGACCATAAGCAAATTGATGCGGCACAAGAGTGTGGAGCGCCATTTATTGAAATCCATACTGGGGCTTATGCAGACGCTAAAACTGAACAAGAGCAGGAACTTGAGTTCCGTCGTATTCGCGATGGCGTAAGTTATGCGGCAGGCAAAGGTATTAAAGTGAATGCAGGGCATGGGTTGACCTATCATAATGTTCAGCGAATTGCTGCACTTCCCGAAATTTATGAGTTAAATATTGGGCATGCAATTATTGGTCGTGCGCTATTTAGTGGATTATCCCAAGCGGTGTCGGATATGAAAAACTTATTGATAGAAGCGCGAAAATAATGGCTATTGTAGGTTTAGGAACAGATATTGTTGAAATTACACGTATTGAATCGGTTATTGAGCGCTCCGCGGATAGCTTAGCGAAACGAATTTTAACGGAATATGAATACACGCAGTATCAGCAACAAACTAAGCCTGCGCGTTTTCTCGCTAAACGATTTGCAGTGAAAGAAGCCGCGGCTAAGGCGTTAGGTACGGGGATCCGTAATGGTTTGGCTTTTAATCAGTTTGAAGTTACAAACGATGAGCTAGGCAAACCGTTACTTTCACTGAGCGGTGAAGCGTTAAAACTAGCCAATAACTTAAAAGCCACACATTTTCATGTTTCGATTACAGATGAACGGCACTATGCGGCTGCAACGGTGATTATTGAAAGTCTGTAGTCATTATTCATTGCCGACTTATTTTTGGTCGGCAATGAGTCAATGAAATAGTACTCAATGAAAGAATACTTCAATGGATGGGGTTTTTAGTAAAACAAAATTGAATAGCGCAGAGCTCAGCCACGTCGTTTTAACAAACTTATTTAGCGTATTTGTGAAATTAGATTTTATCGGCGTGATGGATCATGACAAATTTATCCCAAAGCTGTTCTTGGGACTCAATATGTTCGGGATCAGTGATAATCGTATTAGTGATGGGACAAACTGACTGGCAAGTGGGTTTATCGTAGTGCCCAACGCATTCAGTACATAGGTTAGAATCTATTTCATAGATCTCCGCCCCCATGAAGATTGCATCATTTGGGCATTCGGGTTCACACATATCGCAGTTAATGCATTTTTTAGTAATTAATAGTGCCATTTCAATTAGTTATATCAGATTCAAACCAGTAGTATACGTTTTCGAACGCCATTTTACACTGAAGTAAATCAATTAGACACTGAATTGTGGTTAAGAAAATTGAACTTACGATAAAGAAATGCTCCCAAGAATAAGACGTAAAAAGGCAGCAGCAAGTTGTTCATCAAAAATAATTAAGATTAGAATTTTTTATATATAAATAAAATAAGGACTTTAAAAGCCCTTATTTGGGAAAACCACAAATATTAAATTAATAAGTGATTAAGTTGTAAATAAACCAGTTTTTAGTTTTATCTGACTGAGTATAGAAATGCAGTACGCCATTAATGATAAAGAAGGTCGCTGACTTAATAGAGTCTTCGATGGAGAACTCTTCAGAATACATTAATTGTATACTTGCGTTATCTGCTATTTGATACACATCGATAACTTTTTCATCGAGGTTATAACCGTATAGATACTGTTTGTTTTGAGCTGAATCGTAGAAAGCTTGGATGTTTTGTAGGTAAGTCTTTAATTTACCTTTTTGTACAACAACGGTAGGTTCGATTCTTCCCGCATCCGTCATGTTGTAAATCATGTAAGACTTATCTTTTGAATGCCCTAAAAAATAGTTTTTTTTGCCAGCACTGAATGCGAGTGTAGTTGGATAAAACTCTTCAAAGATATTTGTTTGCACGGTTCTTCTAATAAAAGCCATATTTTCCTCTTATTTAAATTATGAAAACTTAATTGCGTGTTAATCATATTTAACGAAAGAGCGGTTTAAAATAATGTTAATTATTAGTTTGTTTTATATATTCAAATGATTTAAAAATTAATAAAAGTAGAATATTCACAATAAATCCTAACTGTGATAGTAATAAGAAAAAATTATTAGGAAGTGGCTATGTTTGAGAATCTAGGGGTGTTGAACTTTTGGACCTATTTGGCGGGCTTGGTGTTGATCATTATAGTTCCGGGTCCAAATTCGTTGTATGTCTTAAAATCAAGTACTTCGCACGGGACTAAAGCTGGCTATCGTGCTGCTATAGGGGTGTTTACTGGGGATGCGATTCTGATTTTTCTTTCATTCATTGGGGTAGCCTCGGTAATCAAAGCTTCTCCAACCTTATTCATGATCGTGCGGTATCTAGGGGCGGCTTATCTTTTATATTTGGCTGTAAAATTTTGTACGCAACATTTTGGCAGAAGAAAGCGCTATCAGCTGATATGGAACACATTGAAATAAAAAAAGAAAATTACTTCACACGTGCCTTGGTGCTGAGTTTAACAAACCCTAAAGCCATTTTATTCTATATCTCTTTCTTTATTCAATTTATCGATTTTAATTATAGCCATGCTTGGATTCCGTATATGGTCTTGGCGGTTATCTTAGAAACAGTCAGTTTCTTGTATTTAAGCTTATTAATTTTTAGTGGTTATTTAATCGCCCGTTTTTTACGAGAAAAGCAAATTTTAGCAAAACTGGGGAACTGTACGGTAGGCGCATTTTTTATGGGATTTGCTGCAAAACTCGCCATTTTTAGCAATTAGCCATTGATTAATATCCGATTCAATTTGCAGTCACTTTAACATTTCGTAATAATCAACTGTCTGAGTTGAATGAGTGAGAGGTTAGAGTGACACAGTCAGAAATTGATGAATATTGGATGCTTCAAGCCCTTGAGTTAGCAAAAAAAGCTCAAGATGCCGGGGAGATCCCTGTTGGTGCGTTACTCGTCAAAGATAACCAGTTAGTCGCAACGGGTTGGAATCACTCGATTGAAAACCATGATCCAACCGCTCACGCTGAAATTGTCACCTTGAAGCAAGCTGGCACTGCGCTGCAAAACTATCGCCTATTAGACACTACATTGTATGTGACGCTAGAGCCTTGCATTATGTGTGCTGGTGCAATGATACATAGTCGCATTGGGCGGGTCGTGTATGGTGCTAAAGACTTTAAAACCGGAGCATGTGGTTCATTTATCAATATTATGTCACAACCAGGTTTAAACCATTATGTTGAAGTCACAAGCGGTGTTCTTGAAGATGCTTGCTCATCTATGCTCAGCGAATTTTTTAAAATGCGTAGAGCACAGATTAAAGCACTGCGACAACAAGAAAAATTGATGCAAAATCCAGAAGATTAATCCCCTCCAGAAGGCTCGTTATATAGCGCCATTTCATTGTGAATTGCACTTGAACGAGTAGGCTTCGAGAGAATGTATTTTCCTAGGGAGTGGCTAGGTGAGTTTTTACTCTCTTTAGGACCAAATACACCTAAATTTGCAGAGGCTTGTGGTGTGATATCTAATTTTGCAGGCATCACGTACGATGAAAGCTGAGTTTCATTATTCGGAAGTACCACATAAACATGAGATTTCTTGGCAATCTCTAATGTTTTCTGTTTTTTCTCCTGACTCTGTAAATAACCCACTAAACTTTGATGATAACGACGAATGTTTTCTACATAGCGGTAAGCTTCGTGCCCGCGTGCATAGCCGTAAGTCAGTTGAGAATAGTATTTGGGTTGCGTTAACAGGGGTAAATTAGCTTTAACATCCAACCAACGATCAGGGTTACCACCCAGTTTTTGTGTGAGTTTTCGCACGTCCAGCATATGCCCATAGCCCATGTTATAGGCAGCAAGCGTAAACCAAATACGATCATCATCTGCAATCGAGTCTGGTAATCGATTCATAATATAGGCCAAATACGCTGCGCCGCCTTTGATGCTACCCTCAGGATCTAACCTATCTTCAATTCCCATCGTTGTGGCAGTGGGTTTGGTCAGCATCATTATTCCGCGAACACCGGTCGGGGAGGTTGCGAGAGGATCCCAATGGGACTCTTGCCAAGCGATAGCTGCAAGTAGCTTCCAATCGATGGTGTCGACCGTCTCCGCGTACTTTTCAAATAAATGCTGATAGTCAGGTAATTTATTATTAATGGCACTAATAAATGTAATAGTGTCAAAATAATCAAAGGATTCTACATGGCTAAAATGTTTTTCCGTTAAGCGAGCGAGTAGGTCATTTTGATTACTAATATTAAAGAAATCGAGCAGGGCTGCATCTAAGCTATCGTCATACTGACGGCTCATATACCATGTAATGGCATGCTCATCACGCAAGTCAAATGCGACAGCCACTTTGGGGTGAATACGTTGTTGCAAAGAGACCGCAATAGAATCTTCAAGAGTATAATCGATTTCACCTTCTGCAACCATTTCGAGTAATTGGCTTGGCGTATAGTCGGTGCTTTCTTCCCATTTTAGGTTAGGGTATTGCGCTGAAAGTGCTTTTAAAGTGCTGGCGTGAGTACTTCCGGCGATAACCACCAATTTACCTTTCAGGTCATTAAACGTTTTTGGGCGGTTTTTCCCTTTACGGTAAACCAATTGCTGAGTCACGCTTAAATAATTTGGACCTGTTTTCATGGTGTCTAAGCGATCTTTGTTATACAGAAGTCCTGCGACAGCGATATCAGCATCTCTATTGTCGAGGTCGTCAAAAATTTGCTCAATTGTGGGGCGGATAATGATTTTTAGTTTAACACCTAGGTATGTAGCAAAGCCTTGAGCAAGCTCGTAGTCGAAACCTCGGAGCTGACGTTGCTCATCAATATAGATAAGTGGTGAACTTACTGCACTAATACGTAATTCTCCCCGCGCAATAATTTTGTCGATTTGGGGTGTTGGCGTATTTGACCATCGGACATTAAAGCCAATGATCATGGTGGCAAGTAAGGTGATGACCACGATAATAAAATAGTTAACTTTTAGGTTATTCAAATAATTATTTCTCGTGTAAGCACGGGTGCTGTGTTCTATATAGGGACTGTTTAATCATGGTTATAAATCCAGTGGTTTCGTATTTTGCTCTAACTATGACGATCGGTGCAACTAATATTATCGTATTTAGCACATATTAATATTTAACTAATCGCTCTATTTTTAATCACGCAAACGGTTTCGTATTGATGAACATTGCTCTATAATGGGCGCCGGTTTCCCTGCTTTCGTGATCAGGGCTGGCGTTTAAAAGAGAGAATTGAAGACTATGGAAATTTTGCGTGGCTCACCGGCACTATCAGCATTTCGTATTACCCGCCTTTTGGCGCTGTTTGCTGAAAAACAGCTCCCAGTAACGGATATCTATGCTGAATATATGCATTTTGCTGAGCTATCAGCCCCATTAAGTGGCAGTGAGCAAGGTAAGCTGAGTAGTTTATTAAAATATGGTCCTTCTCTAGCTGAGCATGAGCCATTTGGAAAATTAATTTTAGTCACTCCACGCCCAGGAACTATCTCTCCTTGGTCTTCTAAAGCCACAGACATTGCCCATAACTGCGGTTTAACACAAGTTAAACGTATTGAACGCGGCGTTGCTTACTATATTCAAGCCGATTCACTGACTCATGAGCAGTGGGATCTCGTCATCAGCCTATTGCATGACCGCATGATGGAAACGGTTTTTGCCTCCTTTGAACAGGCTGAAGCGTTATTTGTGCAACATCAGCCTGCACCGATGAAAGTGATTGATATCATCGAAGGCGGCCGTTTAGCGTTAGACACCGCAAACAAAGAAATGGGCTTAGCATTAGCTGACGATGAAATCGATTATTTATTAGAGGCATTCACAGGATTAAAACGCAATCCTACGGATGTTGAGTTGTATATGTTTGCGCAAGCAAATTCCGAACACTGCCGCCATAAAATTTTCAACGCAGATTGGATCATTGATGGGGAAACACAACCGAAATCCCTGTTTAAAATGATTAAAAATACCTTCGAAAAAACCCCTGACCATGTCTTATCCGCATATAAAGATAATGCGGCGGTGATGGAAGGTTCTTCAGTAGGACGCTTCTTCCCAGAGCCTGATGGGCGCACTTATCGCTACCATCAGGAAGATGCACACATTCTGATGAAAGTCGAAACCCATAACCACCCAACAGCCATTTCTCCTTGGCCCGGTGCGGCAACAGGCTCGGGGGGTGAAATTCGTGATGAAGGTGCAACAGGGCGCGGTGCAAAACCTAAAGCAGGCTTAGTCGGCTTCTCAGTTTCAAATTTACGTATTCCTGGCTTTGAACAACCGTGGGAAGAAGATTTTGGTAAGCCAGAGCGTATCGTTACAGCGCTAGATATTATGACTGAAGGCCCTTTAGGTGGTGCGGCATTTAACAATGAGTTTGGTCGTCCTGCTTTATTAGGTTACTTCCGTACTTATGAAGAAAAGGTCAACAGTCACAATGGCGAAGAGTTGCGTGGCTATCATAAGCCGATTATGTTGGCGGGTGGTATCGGGAATATTCGTGCAGATCACGTCCAAAAAGGTGAAATTACCGTTGGCGCTAAACTGATTGTTCTGGGTGGTCCATCCATGAATATCGGCTTAGGTGGGGGAGCTGCGTCATCCATGACCTCGGGTCAATCTGCCGCGGATCTTGATTTTGCTTCCGTCCAACGTGATAACGCAGAAATGGAGCGTCGCTGCCAAGAAGTTATCGATAAATGCTGGCAGTTAGGCGATAAAAATCCAATTCTGTTTATCCATGACGTCGGCGCGGGCGGTTTATCGAACGCAATGCCCGAGTTGGTGAGCGATGGTGGCCGTGGTGGTCGCTTTGAACTGCGCAAAATTCTGAATGATGAGCCGGGTATGAGCCCACTAGAAGTATGGTGTAATGAATCTCAAGAGCGTTATGTGATGGCTGTTGCGCCAGAGCAACTCGCCTTATTCACTGAGATTTGTGAGCGCGAACGTGCGCCGTTTGCTGTGATTGGTGAAGCCACTGAAGAGCGCCATTTAACCCTAAACGATGCGCATTTCGATAATCAACCTATTGATATGCCGCTTGATGTGTTATTGGGTAAAACACCGAAAATGCTGCGTGATGTTAAATCACAGAAAGCTGAGCCTGAGTCATTAGATAGAACGTCAATCGACTTAACTGAAGCGGTAAAACGTGTTCTGCATTTACCTGCTGTTGCAGAGAAAACCTTCTTAATTACGATCGGTGACCGCACGGTAACAGGTATGGTTGCTCGTGATCAAATGGTCGGTCCATGGCAGATTCCAGTAGCTGATTGCGCGGTGACAACAGCAAGCTTAGATAGCTACTATGGTGAATCCATGTCCATTGGTGAAAGAACACCTGTGGCATTGTTAGATTTTGCCGCTTCCGCACGCATGGCGGTGGGGGAAGCGTTGACCAACTTAGCCTGTTCTTATGTACAGGATCTCAAACGCGTGAAGTTGTCTGCTAACTGGATGTCTGCTGCGGGACATCCTGGTGAAGATGCGGGACTGTATGACGCTGTTAAAGCGGTCGGTGAAGAATTATGCCCAGCGTTAGGTTTGACTATCCCAGTAGGTAAAGACTCAATGTCGATGAAGACGCGCTGGCAGCAAAATGGTGAAGAGCGAGAAATGACGTCACCATTATCGTTGATTATCAGTGCCTTTGGTCGTGTTGAAGACGTGCGTTTGACCGTCACTCCTGAGCTGAAAACGACAGCGGATAACGGCTTGCTATTGATCGATCTTGGTCAAGGTCACAATGCGCTTGGTGGTTCTGCGCTCGCACAAGTTTATCGTCAACTAGGCAATAAAGCGCCAGATGTTCGCGACCCAGCGCTGTTATTAGGCTTCTTTAATACAATCCAAACATTGTTATCCGAGCAAAAATTACTGGCATACCATGACCGTTCAGATGGCGGGCTGTTTGTCACGTTAGTTGAAATGGCATTTGCAGGTCACTGCGGAATTAATGTTGATATCAGTTCGTTTGATGAAGATACACTAGCCGCGTTATTCAATGAAGAGTTGGGCGCGGTGATTCAAATTCAAGGTACCGACCGCCATTATGTAGAGCAGTGTTTTGCAGATGCAGGCTTAGCGAGCTGTGTTCACTACTTAGGTTCTGCAACCCAAGATGATGCGGTGATTATCAATAGCCGTGATACGGTCGTTTATAATGGTTCCCGTAGTGCTTTGCGTGAGTGCTGGGCTGAAACTACATGGCAAATGCAGCGCCTGCGTGATAACGAAGAGTGCGCAGACCAAGAGCACGAAGCGAAGAAAGACAATCAAGACCCAGGTCTGAATGTGAAGCTGACTTACGATATCGCAGAGGATATTGCTGCGCCGTTTATCGCTTCCGGTATTCGTCCAAAAGTGGCCGTTCTACGTGAGCAAGGGGTTAATTCACATGTAGAGATGGCAGCTGCATGGGATCGCGCTGGTTTTGATGCTATCGATGTGCACATGAGTGATTTATTATCGGGCAACTTATCCCTTGAACAATTCCAAGCGTTAGTTGCGTGCGGTGGCTTCTCTTACGGTGACGTGCTCGGTGCTGGTGAGGGATGGGCGAAGTCCATTCTGTTTAACAACCGCGTTCGTGATGAATTTGCAGCCTTCTTCAATCGCCCAGATACTTTATCTTTAGGGGTTTGTAATGGTTGCCAGATGATGTCTAACTTGCATGAGCTGATCCCAGGGGCTGACTATTGGCCGCGTTTTGTCCGTAACCGTTCAGAACGTTTTGAAGCCCGCTTTAGCTTAGTGGAAATTGTGAATAGCCCATCATTGTTACTGCAAAATATGGCTGGCTCACGTATGCCGATTGCGGTATCTCACGGTGAAGGTCAGGTAGAAGCCCGTGCAGCGACGCATTTAACCCAGTTAGAAAATAGCTCGCTGGTGGCAATGCGCTTCGTGAACAACTATGGTCAAGTGACTGAGCAATATCCAGCTAACCCGAATGGATCGGTTAATGGGATTACTGCGGTAACATCCACGGATGGACGCGCAACTATCATGATGCCGCATCCAGAGCGTGTGTTCCGTACGGTCAGCAACTCTTGGCACCCAGAAAACTGGGGAGAAGATAGCCCATGGATGCGTATTTTCCGTAATGCACGTAAACAATTAGGGTAAGATTAAAACGGCTATTTGAACAATGAGCTGAATATAAATCCCCCGATAAACAGGTGAATTCGCCTAATATATCGGGGGATTTTTTTATTCATGTAGCAAAATAAAAAACCGCCCCGAAAGGCGGTTTAGCTAAGAAAATGTCAAATAAGCATGACTTATTCTAAGATAAATATCCCGTATGGATGGATCTGTAAATACAGCTCTTCACCAACAGACGGCTGCAATTGCGTCGCGTTAATCTGTAACAGCATCGATTGACCATGCCAATCTACCGTCACTTCGTATTGAGGTCCCATGTAAGCAACATGGGTGATAGTACAACGTTGGCTATCTTCACCTTGTTTACTTAAGGTAATGGCTTCAGGACGAACGCCGACGGTCACTTGTGTTTTATCTGTCATGAACTGCGCTGGGCGCGGTAAACGATAATCAAAAATATCCACGGCATCATTGCTGAGTGTCGCAGGGAAAATGTTTGCATCGCCCATAAAGCTCGCCATAAATTTAGAGGCTGGCTGGCGGTAAAGCTCCTGTGGAGAGCCTAACTGCATAATTTTACCTTTGTTCATCACCAAGACCATATCCGAGACGGCAAAGGCTTCACTTTGGTCGTGAGTAACATACAAAGAAGTAATATTAAACTGTTGTTGTAGCTCACGAATCTTTTCACGCATGCTGCGACGTAAGTTGGCATCTAAGTTACTGAGTGGTTCATCAAATAACAGTACTTTAGGCTTCAAAATCAAGGCGCGTGCCAGTGCTACACGTTGCTGTTGTCCACCTGAAATTTGGTCAACGAAACGGTCTGCAAAGCCTGCTAAGTCCACTAATTCTAATGCTTCTTGTACGCGTTGTTTGATTTCGGCTTTTGGTAAACCGAGCATTTTCAATCCGTAACCGACGTTATCCCCTAAAGACATGTGTGGGAATAGGGCATAGGATTGGAAAACCATACAAATATCACGTTGTTGAATCGAACGGTCAGTCACATCTTCGCCATCGATAAACATGCGCCCTTCAGTGGGTTTTTCTAATCCTGCCACTAAGCGCAGCACGGTGGTTTTACCACAGCCAGACGGCCCTAATAGGGTGACCATGCTTCCTTGCGGAATGGAAAGGCTTAAATCGTCGATGACCGTATTGTCGCCAAAGCGTTTAGTTATATTTTTTAATTCAACGAAACTTTTCTGTGTCATGTCAGTGACTCCATGATTACTGTGCATTTTTGGCTTTGGAACGTGAAACACGGGCTTCGCCAATTAAATAGTCAAATAAGAAGATAATCGCGAGCATGACCACGATCAGAATAGAACCATAGGCAATGGCGACACCATATTCACCATCTTCAACACGGTTCAAGATATAGGCGGTTGCCACACGCGTATCTGGCGTCACTAAGAATACGATGGCGCTAACGGTGGTGATGGCGCGTACGAAGCTGTAGATCAACGCAGATAAAATAGCAGGGCGTAATAATGGCAACAGAATGTGGAAAATTGTGCGCATTGAACCTGCTCGTAAGCTGAGGGAGGCTTCATCTAATGACTTGTCAATTTGCCCTAATCCTGCGATACCTGCACGGATTCCTACAGGCACGTTACGCATGGTCATGGAGATAATCACGATTGCCGCAGTCCCCGTTAAATAGAACGGTGTATCGTTAAAGGCGAGGATATAAGACACCCCAGCCACAGTCCCCGGAACGGCAAAGCACAGCATGGTAGTAAATTCGATGGTTTTCTTACCACGGAAATCTTGGCGAACCACAATATAGGCAATGAGTAATCCTAAGATTGCCGTGATAGGGGCTGCGATACCTGCATATAACAACGTATCCAGCAATGAAGGCCATGCACCATCATCAAAACCTTGACCAAACAACTTGATAAAGTTATCGAGTGTTAAGGTGTAGTCCACGCCCCAGTTTACGGTGAAACTACCGTAGAAAATGCTACCGTATAATAAGACGTTAAAAGCGACCCAAATACCAAGAATTGTTGTCACTGTTGCGACAAGAGAAACTGGCAGTGGTTGCACATCGCCACGGTAAGATTTACCGGAAACGGTGACGTAAGAACGTTTACCAATCCACATGTATTGCACGCAAAAAACCAGCAATGAGAAGACTAATAAGGATGCGCCTAAGGTACTGGCGGCTTGGTAATCGAGCTGAGAACCGGTGATATAGAAGTAAATTTGCGTCGCCAGAACATCAAAGTTACCCCCTAACACTAATGGGTTACTGAAGTCAGCAAGGGATTGCACAATGACAATTAAGAATGCGTTAGCTAGCGCGGGTTTCAACAGCGGCATAAACACGTTGAAAAATGTTTGGTAGCGGTTAGCTCTTAAGGTGTATGACGCTTCTTCCAGTGAAGGGTGAATAGTTTTAATCGCACCATCGAGGATCATAAATGACATCGGCGTAAATGCCAGAACTTGCGCTAACCAAATTCCCGTAAAGCCATACAACCAGTTGGTATTTTCTAACCCCATATAGGTTGCTAAGAATTCGGTGATATAACCGGAACGACCCATCATCAAGGTCACCCCTAAACCAACCACAAATGGCGGGGTAACAATCGGTAGAATTGAGAATACGCGACCAATAATCGCGGAACGCTTAGCAATTCTTGTAGTGTAAATTGCCAGGATTAAGCCAAAGAAGGTACATCCAACACCGACGGCTAATGAAAGGAAAATAGAGTTAATAATGACCTGAACAATGTGTGACTGCGTTAAAATAGCCACAAATGCAAATGGTGCAAAATCTCCGTTCCCATCAGTAAACATTGGAATAAAAATTGCCACACTGGGAAATACGATAAACAGCGCAATCAGTGCGACAACGGTGATCAGGGAGCCAATCACAAATTGGTCGCCACCCAGCCACTCTAAGCGAGTGAGGGCATGGGTCATTATCATACCCAATGCAATAAACAGCGTAATGGCTGAGTAGCCTAATCCGGTGCCTACCAAATAGGCACTAATAATGACGACAACGGCGGTAATTGCAGCCACGGCGATGTCGATATAGTGACGCGTTTTTTGGTTGCGATCAGCGGCAGTGATGGGTCTTAACAGTAAAATAGAAGGCAATAGATACCATAGCCAACTGATATTGACACTGCTCCAGCCGTACGCAGCGAAAATCTCTTCTTGGGTTGAGTCGAATAAGCCGTAGTCGAGGCTCCATGAGGGTAACAGAGCGAAGCCCAGCCAAGCTATCAGAATCCAAAGGAAGATACTGTCCTTTTTCTTCGAGGCTGTTAGGGTTAAGGTCTGAGGCATTGTTTTTCCCCTAAGTTCATTATTATTGAGTTAATAATTCATTAATTTAATATCATGATTTATAACGAAAATAATTTTGAGCTTAATTAATATTATCGTTCTAATGAGTGAGCCAGCCTTGAGCCGTCTGCGGATAGCAGACACTCTCTTATTGGGCATCATTTTTATAGTAAGTAGCTAGTACATCAAATCGTTAAGCAAGCGAATAACGCTGAGTGAAATACTCAGTGCGGCGACAAGCGCCGCACTGGGCGTATTACTTACTCATTTTGACTTCAGTCACCCACTTGTTGATCAGATTTTTACGGACTTCAGCATCGCCGTATTTATCCATATCGTAGTTGATTAAGTTTAAGTCTTTAAGTTTCAGAGACAGAGGTGAGGATTCTGCCGTGGTGTTGGTCAGGATTTGGTAAGATTGACCTTGTTTCCAGCTCAGCTCTTGGGCTTCTTTGGAGAGAACAAAATCCACGAACAGTTTGGCATTGTCCATGTTACGCGCGTTTTTCAGAATACTGATCCCGCCGATTTCGTAACCTGTACCTTCACATGGTGCGATTAGTTCTAATGGTGCGCCATTTTCCACTTCTAAAGAATAGTCATGAAGGAAGCCGATACCAATTGCGGATTCGCCGCGTGCTGCGTTACGCGCAGGGGCAATACCTGATTTCGTGTATTGAGAGATGTTAGCGTTTAATTTTTTCAGGTAATCGAACGCTTGCTCGTTGCCCCACAGTTGGTCAAAGGTTGCCAATGCGGTGTAGGCAGTCCCTGAACTTTGTGGATCGGCGATTTGAATTTCACCTTTATATTCAGGCTTAGTCAGATCTTTCCAGCAAGTTGGGATTGGTAATCCTTTCTCTTTTAAACGATCTTTATTCACACCAAAACCTAAAATTCCGATATAAACCGCAGAGGAGTAGTTGCCTTTGCGTTTTGCTGGATCTTGGAATTGCGGCATGATTTGAGACAGGTTAGGGGATTTATAAGGTTCTAACAGATCCATTTCACCCGCTTGTGAATGTGGGTCGAGAGTTCCACCATACCAAACGTCTGCTTGTGGGTTGCGTTTTTCAGCTTCGATTTTTGCCAAAGTACTGCCCGAACCATTACGAACGAAGGTGGTTTTAACGTCGTATTTCTTAGCGAATGCTTGCGTTTCCGCTTCGCACATCGCGTTGGTCGCACTACAGTAAACCACTAAACGACCCGCTGCGTTTGCAGTGGTTGTAATAGCGGCAAGGGATAAACCTGCTGCAACGAGTGTAGAGAGAGTCTTAAGTTTCATTGTCAGTCCTTTATTCACGTTTTCGGATTAACTATTATTATTTGCTGGTGAAACTGCACCGGCTAAATGTTCTCTTTTGCTGACATTGGCAATCAAAAGAGGCATCAGTAGTAGCCCCATCAAAGCGGCTGCACTGGCGAGTAAGGTAAACATCCCTGACCAACCATAATTGGCAATCACTTGAGAGAGCGGCCATCCTGCGATTGCCGCCCCTAGATAAGCGTACAATCCAAGATAACCCGTTACCGTTCCAGCTGCCTTTTTATGACAATATTCTGTAGCAGCTAGACCGACTAACATCTGTGGTCCAAAGACAAAAAAACCGTTGGCTAAGAAGCATGCCGCCAATAGCCCGTAGTGATGAATGGGTATTAACCATAAGGCATTCACCGACACGAATAAGCCTAAGGAAAATAACAAAATCATCGGCGCACGTTGCCCTCTAAAGAGAAGGTCAGAACCCCAACCTGCGCAAAGTGCCCCCAGCAAGCCACCCAATTCAAATAGGGCGAGTGTGGCATTGGCACTTAATAAATTACTTCCGTGTGTTTCGGTTAGCCATAAATTACCCCAATCGTTTATCCCAATACGGATGAGATAAACCAATATGTAGGTGAAACCAAGCAGCCAAATCATCGGGTTAAACACAATGGTTTGTTTTAAGATCACCCACATTGATTGGGGTGGAGAAAGCTGCTCTTGGCGTAACTCTAATGCATCATGTCGCCATTGCCCGACTGTGGGTAAATGTTCTTCTTTTGGCGTTCCTCTAAGCTGGCGACATAGCCATAAACCTAAAATCACACCAATAATGCCCGGAACGATTAACGCCATTTGCCAGCTATAATGGGTTGCGAGTAACGCGGTTAACAGTGGCAGTGCCATTCCACCAAGGTTGATAGAGATATTCCACAGTCCCCACCAAAAACCGCGTTCGTTGCGCGAATACCAATGGGTTAGAATGCGCGCACAAGGTGGCCAACCCCAGCCTTGGAAAAACCCGTTTAGTGTCCAAACAACCAGCAATGCAGGAAACGATAAACAGTAGGCAAAAATGATATTGAGGATCCCCGTCATGACTAAACCTACCCCCATAAACCAACGGTAGCCTGTAATGTCGTGGAAAATACCAGATATAAACTTGGATAAACCATAAGCAAGGTAAAATGCGGAGGCGATCCAACCAATATCACTTTTGTCTAAAAACAGCTCAACTTGCATGACCGGCATAACAAAATTAAAGCTTTTACGAGTTAGGTAAAAAGCGGCATAACCGATGATCATGGAAAACATCAAGCGGCGACGCCAAAAACGGTAATTGCTGTCTAAACCCAGTTTGCTTTTACCTGTCATGATAGAGTTTCTCCCGTTTGGCAGAATGTAATGAAGTTTTTAAATAAAAGGATGAGATAAGGTATTAGGAGGCTAGGAAATATTCCTAGTTTTTCACTATTTCATTTCAAAATGTGGGCAAGTTAACAATTATTTTGGTGCCATTTTTGGTTGTCAGTGTCCAATCCCCACCTAAGGCGCGAACTCGCTCTTCAATTCCTCGTAAACCGAAGCCTGATGTACGTTTGCTAAAAGGAATGCCTACGCCGTTATCATCCACCATGAGCTGTATCGAGTCACCTTGCTGATTGAGCGTAATGTGGATTTTTGTGGCTTTCGCATGTTTGCTAATGTTATTCAGCAGTTCCTGAACCAGACGATAAAGGGTGAACAGTACCGTGTCGTTGGCTGGGGTTTCGGTTAGTCCATAATGAAAGTCACATTGAATATTATTTTCTTCAAACGCGAATTCACCGATTAAATGAGTGAGGGCATTTTCGAGGGACATTTCATCTAGCACTGGGGGGCGCAATTGACGTAATAGATGACGGGTAGCTTGGTGAATTTGTAGTGCAAGCTCATTGATTTGACTCGCCGCGTTATAGCTCAGATCGTTGGTCGCTGTTTTTTTCACTAGCATTGATTGGATCTGAATGGCGGTAATGTTCTGCCCAATTTCATCATGGAGCTCACGGGCGATATCTTTTTTCACATCTTCTTCAGTGTGAACCAGTTGGCGCATCAGGTCGCGACGTGCATGAAGTTCTTGCTCTAACCGCTGGCGATAACGTTGCAAGTTGCTGGAGAGCTGTTTTTGGCGGCTGATAGCAATTCCAAGCCCAATGCCAATTAAAGCTTGAGAGCTTAAAAAAAGTTGGAGCTCTTGAAGATCAACAAACGCCCCTTGGAATTGTCTGGCAAACGTGATGATTAAACTGCCTAACAGTGCGGACAGCACACCACCTTGCCAGCCATAGCGATAAGCCATAAAGATATTGGGAATAAAAACTAATAAAACAATGAGTTGTTCAATTTCAGGGGCGAAGAAAATCTGGGCGCTTAAACCGACCAGACAAAAAAGGAAACACCATATAATCAATGAAGTACGTAATTGTTTATCCGTTGTACCGTAGTCGAGGAGCATATGGTAATGCTGTTCATGCAGATATTCATAAATCAGATATACAAAGGGGGATAACAAGATTCCACCCGTAAATGTCGTGAGAAACAGTTGGCTAATAGAGTATTGGGAGAGTAGTCCGAACAGTAAGGCACTCAGAACACTATTGGCGGCAACACCAGCTAGTAGCAAAATAAGTCGTTGCCAGTAAAGGGTATATCGCCACCAAATATTCTGGATAACGATTGCAACAAGCAAACTTAATAGCGGCGATAATAACAAAATAGGCTGTGTTACTAATTGCTCTTCAGCGAGCCAGTAAGTGAGTAGCCCTTCAGCAAGTAAAACAGTTGGCCAGTAGCGACGCCATAATAGAATCATTAAGGTTAAGCGTAAGGCTTGGGGAAGAAATAACGTCGCTTGAAAGCTATTTTGGCTGAGATAAAAACCAATAGTCCATAATCCCACCCAAATCAGCGAGTAGGTAAATAATAGGAATAGAGACTGTAATCCTAAACGAGCCGCTTTGTTCATGATTATTTACCTTGATGGGATTCGCAGAAATCAGACTACCTAGAAATGATGTTGTGTTCTAACGCGTAATGCACTAAATCAATGGTGCTCTCACATTGTAATTTGCCAAGAACATTGGCTCGGTGTACATGCACTGTTTTATGGCTCAGGTTTAATTGTTCTGCAATCACTTTTACGCTGAGCCCTGCGACCAGCAAGTTAAAAACTTCGCGCTCACGGTTGGTCAGTTCTTGAATGCCTTGTTTCTGTTGGGGTGTTTGGCGTAATGCGCGCATGGCATCGGCGCATAAGTAGCATCCACCTTGGTATACTGAGCGAACCGCTTGCACTAACTCTTCGGGTCCGCAGCATTTGGTGAGATAGGCACTGGCACCTGCATCTAGTGCACTTTGTACAAAGGCAGGAGTGTCATAGATACTTAAAATTATGGTACGAAAATCGGGCTTTTTTTTACGTAAGCGAGTTAGCAGTTGTAAACCGCTCTCATCGGGCATTGAAATATCCATAATTGCCACGTCAATATCGAGGCTAATTAGGTGCGGCCATGCTTCTTGTGCACTCGCATATTGCCCCACGATACTAATGTCAGGTTCTAACGTTAGTAATTGAGCAAAACCGGAGCGAACAACAATATGGTCATCAATAAGGGCTATTTTTATCATTGTAATATCGAGAGTAAGTAGGAGACCATTTGCCAGTCTTATATCAATATAGGGATGGATAAGCTAGCGGAATAACATAAAATTCTGACGTACATCAGAAATGAAACGCGCAGGATCATAGCGATAACAAATGGGATGGCAATATTTTATTTGGTCGAATACGGTGTTTTCCCTCGGAAAAAAACAGCATTTGCTTAAGGACAATACACTCGCTACTAAAATACAGCAAAAGCGAGTGGGGAATACAATTAGCCAATTTGCGCTTCTAGAATGGATAAGTCACAGTCAGTTTTGAGGATATTCGTGGTTTTTAAGCCAGCCTGCTGCAATAGTATCTCCAGTTCTTCTTGGGTACGCTCATCGGCACCAATGATCAAGTGGGAACAAAGTAGACCAAGATTTTTACCAAAATTTGGCTGATTATCGTGGCTAAGATGAATATCAATTAACAACACTTTTGATGTTTTGGTCATCGACTGGCGAATAGTGGTCAGTATTTGAATTAGATGATCATCATCCCAGTCTCGGCAAATAGATTTCAGTAAATAAAAATCAGCACTCGGGACTTTTTCAAAGAAAGATCCATTCTCTATTTTCCAGCGGCTATCATCATTTAGCTTATGCAGGATATGTTTATCAGTTACTGCTTTCATGTCAAAGAGAACGCCTTCGGTTTTTGGATTAGCGTCTAATACTCCAAGAAGTAAACCGCCAGTCCCCCCGCCAATATCGGCAATCAGACTATTTTCTGGGAAAGGGTATTTTGCGGTGATAAATGGATTTTCTAGGGTAGAAAATGAGGCCATCCCATCGTGAAAATTATGGGGAAGGTTGGCATTTCTTTCCCAATACTCAAAAAAGCTCTCTCCAAAAATACGTTTAAAAATAGGTTCTCCAAGCGCCATTTCGGCAACGTGTAAAGAGGGCTCCCAAAGCGTTTTGTCGGTTAACATTAGCACAGCCTTATGGAGAGAATGAGGGTGATCGGCTAAGAGAAACTCAGCCTCCGGTGTCATGGCAAATTGATGTTTATCGACAGCAGTAAAAATGTTTTGTGTCGCGAGTAACCGTAATATTTTATGGATCATTGTGGCATTAGCTTCTATTTTTTGTGCAATTTGCTTAGCGGTTTGGGGTCCGTCTTGTAGGTGTTCAGCAAGTTTGAGTTTTATAGCTGCACGTAACGCAGCTTGAAAGATAAAACCGACTGACTTATGGAGTAAGCGAATACCGGGTTCTAAATGTGATAAAGGTTGAGATGAGGGTAAAGACATATAATCTCCGGATGTTGATGGGCAGAATGTTGAGTGGATATGTGAAGTATTGTCGGAATAGGAAAAACCTTCAAAATCATAAATTAACTTGATTGGTATAAAAATGATGTCGTTGTTGCTCATCTGGCTTTCAAACCAACACTCAGTTAAATCAAATAACGATGTCTAAAATTAGCGACAAACAGCGATTGACACTGTCGCCAAAAGGAGACATTTATCCCATTGATAAATAATGATTTTAAAAATCAGGGTATTCACTGTCTTGAATTGGAGACAGATCGGTAGGAGATAACGAGAAATTTTCATCCTTCACAGTGAGTCAGAGAAAGTATGAATAGATAAAAAAATAAAAACACAATAAAAACAGAAGATTAAAAAATGGTTTGAAAAGTTGGCACGGGTTGTGCATAATATCAATCAGTTGCTCATTCAACTGCTTATGTAGGTCCAAGCTTGTAGAGATTCAAGCAATTGGGAACATACCACATAAAACCCGAATGACGCCAAAGTAAGGTGCCTACCGTCCAATATCATCGATATTCGCTTTCGAGCTTTATCAAACACAGGGCGACACGTTGAGTGAGGCACCACCTATATGATTATCTTTAATGAAAGACATAATCATATAAAAAAAATCAGACATTTATAGTCAATGTCGAACATCGCTGGCGGAGGAAAGACGCAATTCTTTCCTCCGCCTTCCCATTTCTAGCGCCTCGATCTCTTCAAACTCACGTTTATCTATTGACGTGTTTTAATCCTTATATATTTAATCTATTTATCTGAAATTATTCATATTTCATGCAACTTCTTGGCATGTTCATTGCTATCTATCTGTACACTCGTTTGGCAATCATCAATGCAAACAGCGCTTTTCGCATTAAGCGGAGTTCTGCTAACATTGAATTACATATAAATAGGTATGAGATGAATGCGTTGAGTAAATTGCGCCTTTTCCCGCGCTCATTGCGGCAGTTAGTGGTTATGGCATTTTGGCTAGTACTTTTGCCATTACTGGTATTGGCTTATCAAGCCTACCAAAGCTTAGAACAACTGAGTAATCAAGCGGCAGAAATTAATAAAACCACATTACTTGATGCGCGGCGCAGTGAAGCGATGAGTAGCCTTGCGCTGGAAATGGAACGTAGTTATCGCCAATATTGCGTGTTGCAGGACAAAGCATTGCAGACACAATACCAAAAGCAATTTGCTGACTATGAACAAATGCTTGAGCGCCAGAAAACAATCTTGCCTGAAACACCTGAGCTACTTGGATTATCAGCTGGCTTGCAGAAGCTCACTGCGATTAGTTGTGAAAATAACGAACCGACAGAATCAACCACTAAAGTTTTAGAGCAATTTTCTGCGCAAAATACTGCGGTTGTACAGCAGACTCGCGAAGTGATCTTCAGCCGTGGTGAACAACTCCAAAAAGCCATTGCTAGCAAAGGGCAGCTATTTGGTTGGCAAACTCTGCTGCTTTTTTTACTGAGTGCATTATTGGTCACATTATTTACTCGTATGATCATCGGTCCGGTTAAAATCATTGAGCGAATGATTAACCGTTTAGGGACTGGGCTGACACTTGAGAATGATACCGACCGCTTTAAGGGTCCAAGAGAGCTACGAATCATTGCTCAACGTATTATTTGGTTAAGCGAACGCCTTGCGTGGTTAGAGTCGCAGCGCCATGAATTTTTACGCCATATTTCCCATGAATTGAAAACGCCCCTAGCCAGTATGCGCGAAGGGACTGAGTTATTGGCTGACGAGGTGGCGGGACCTTTAACCAGTTCGCAAAAAGAGGTTGTGGAAATTCTGGATCAAAGCAGCAAGCATCTTCAGCAACTTATTGAGCAGCTTCTTGACTATAATCGAAAACTCGTTGATGAACCGCCAGTTGCCCAGCAAGTGGACTTGAAAAAGCTGATAAAGGATATTGTTAATGCGCATAATTTACCTGCGAGAGCAAAAAATATTACGACAGAAGTCCGCTTAAAAGTAGAAAGTTGCCTTGCGGAACCAACCTTACTCGGAAGGGTTATTGATAATATCTACTCCAATGCGGTGCACTATGGTGGCGAATCAGGTAATATTTGGATTTCAAGCCGCAGAACGGGAAATAAATTACTCATTGAAGTTGCCAATACTGGCACGCCTATTCCTGAATCTGAGCAGAATATGATTTTTGAACCTTTCTACCAAGGCAGCCTCCAAAGAAAAGGAGCTGTCAAAGGAAGTGGATTAGGGCTGAGCATTGCGCAAGATTGTATTAAGCAAATGGGCGGTGAGTTATCATTAGTGCCGCATAAATCAGCAGATGTTTGCTTCCGAATTGAACTGCCTTTAACCGCAGAGAATGAATAATAATGCAAAACAGGTCTACAGATTTCTTGGCAGTATTGTGTAATACAATATTGTTGAAGACAAAATTAACCTCAATTCGCCGTGGGAGCAGTGTTAAGCCTTCCCGCGTCGGAACGCCTTTGGGAATGCTTTTATTCTCACTTATTTTAACTGGCTGTGTTGCGAAGAACGGACAATCTCCATTAGACACCTTAGCGAAAGTGGTGATCCCTGAAGTGAAAACGACGGATTATCGCTATGCTTCTTGCGAATCCATCTGGGAAAACCAAGAGCCTACCTCGCAGGAAAATGCCCTCTATTGGTTACGAATGATGGGTTGTGTAGACAGAATGGATGCCGATAAAGCACGCGCAGAAGCGGCAAAAATAGAGGTGAATAATTGGTCAACTTCATTCACGAAAAATATTCTATTAGGTTCCGCGGAACCCACCATCGCTGAACGTCGCCAGATGTTGGATAGCATTAATACCTATAGCTTGAGTTTCCCAACGCCTATTCGGCCATTGCTACAATTATGGCGTGAACAGCAGGTTCAACAGATTAATCTAGCGGATGCGAACGCGCGGTATAAGCGTATGCAGCAAGAGATGGATGGAAAACTTGACCGTCTAAAAGAAGATAACGCTAAGCTACGTTTCGAGCTTGATAATACCTCCCGCAAGTTAGAAAACCTGACGGATATCGAACGTCAGCTCTCTTCACGCAAAAAAAATGCGAATGAAGCCGAAAAAGAAGATGAAGCGGCTGTCGCTGCCCCCGCAGAGACAACGCCAGCACCTACCGAACAGAATTCCTCGGAGAATAAAACACAATGACCAGCCGTAAGTCAGCTAACTTACTTTTGGTGGATGATGATCCCAGCCTGTTAAAATTGCTTGGAATGCGTCTAAGTAGTGAAGGATTTAAAGTCTCAACAGCAGAAAGCGGACCTGAAGCGCTAAAATTACTGCAAAAAGAAAAAATTGACTTAGTCATTAGCGATTTACGCATGGACGAGATGGATGGTATGGCACTGTTTGATGAAGTGCAAAAAGCCCATCCCAACCTTCCTGTGATTATCTTAACCGCTCATGGCTCGATTCCCGATGCAGTGGCAGCGACTCAACGCGGTGTATTTAGTTTCTTAACGAAACCTGTTGATAAAGACGCACTCTACAAAGCCATTGATGAAGCGCTAGCGTTGTCATCAACGCCAATAAGTGATGTCGAGTGGAACTCGGGTATTGTGACTCGCAGCCCACTCATGATCCGTCTGCTTGAGCAGGCTCACATGGTGGCTCAGTCTGATGTCAGTGTGCTCATTAATGGGCAAAGTGGTACAGGTAAAGAAGTATTAGCGCAAGCCATTCACAAGGTGAGCCCTCGTGCTCATAAGCCATTTATTGCGATTAACTGTGGTGCGCTGCCTGAACAATTACTTGAATCTGAACTGTTTGGACATGCCAAAGGCGCATTTACGGGAGCGGTGAGTAGCCGTGAAGGGCTATTTTTTGCAGCCAGCGGCGGTACGCTCTTTTTAGATGAAATTGGTGATATGCCAATGCCACTTCAAGTGAAACTACTGCGTGTTTTGCAGGAGCGAAAAGTACGCCCTTTGGGAAGTAACCGAGATTTAGATATTGATGTACGGATCATTTCTGCAACTCACCGTAACTTACCTAAAGCGATGGAAAAAAATGAGTTTCGTGAAGATCTCTATTATCGCTTGAATGTGGTGAACTTACGGATCCCTGCATTAAATGAACGCGCTGAAGATATTCCATTATTAGCAAATCATTTATTACGTGAAGCTGCGAACCGGCATAAGCCTTTTGTGCGCAGCTTTTCGAGTGATGCGATGAAGTGTTTGATCACTGCAAGTTGGCCCGGAAATGTGCGTCAATTAGTCAACGTGATTGAGCAATGTGTTGCATTAACAACATCCCCAGTAATTAGTGAAGCCTTGGTTAGCCAAGCATTAGAAGGGGAGAATACGGCGTTACCGACCTTTGTAGAAGCGCGTAACCAATTTGAATTGAATTATCTGCGTAAGTTATTGCAGATGACAAAAGGCAACGTGACCCAAGCTGCACGTATGGCGGGACGCAACCGTACCGAGTTTTATAAACTACTCGGGCGTCACGATTTAGAAGCGAATGATTTTAAAGAATAAAACCTTTATAGCCTAAAGGATTAAGGGAGAGTAAACACGTTATGAGCCGTAAGCTTAATATCTCACTGGCACAACTTAACTGGCTAGTTGGTGACATTGAAGGCAACTGCGAACGCATGTTGCAAACTGTTGAAGAACAGGGAAAAAATACTGATATTGTCATGTTCTCTGAGCTGGCTCTGACAGGGTATTCCCCTGAAGATTTACTCTTCCGCCACGATTTTGAAGAGCGATGCACTGCGCAATTAAAACGTTTACAACAAGCTAGCAGTCAATGCGGGATCATCGTGGGACATCCGTGGTACGAAGAGAATGAAATTTATAACGCATTATCATTTTTCTACCAAGGCAAGCTATTAGCCCGTTATTTTAAGCAAGAACTGCCTAATTACGGCGTTTTTGATGAGCCTCGTTACTTTACTGCGGCGGAAAAAACGTGCGTGGTGGAATTCAAAGGTTATCAGCTCGGTTTACTGATTTGTGAAGATATTTGGTATGACGAACCCATTGATGCCGTTAAAGGGGCGGGTGCTGACCTCGTATTGACTATCAATGCATCTCCATATGATCTGAATAAAGAACATATTCGTAGTGATCTGCTGGTGGAGCATGCTCAGCGTACCGGTTTGCCGATTGTTTATCTTAACCAAGTGGGTGGACAAGACGAACTCGTATTTGATGGTGGCTCGAAAGTGCTGGCAAACAAAGGCAAGCAAGTCTATCAAATGGTTGAATTTGCAGAGCAAGTGGCGACAGTCACCTTTGAAGATGTGAAATTAGTGACTGAGCAGCCGAAACAGCCTGAAGCGTCTCAAATCGCGCAGGTATATCAAGCATTAGTCTTAGCCACTCGCGATTACATCAATAAAAATGGCTTCAATGGGGCGATTTTAGGACTATCTGGCGGGATTGATTCAGGATTAACCGTGGCGATTGCGGCAGATGCTATTGGGAAAGATCGTGTTCAAGCCGTGATGATGCCATTTCGTTATACGTCAGAAATGAGCATTCATGATGCGAAAGAGCAGGCTGAATTGTTAGGTGTTGAGTTTGATATTGTGTCTATTGAGCCGATGTTTGATGCTTTTATGGCTCAATTACAACCGATGTTTGAGGGAACTCAACCGGATACTACCGAAGAAAACTTACAAGCTCGTTGCCGCGCCGTTATTTTAATGGCGATGTCCAATAAACGCCGCCGCTTAGTGCTGACAACCAGCAATAAAAGTGAGTCAGCAGTAGGGTACTCAACGCTATATGGTGATATGGCAGGTGGCTTTGATGTCCTAAAAGATGTACCGAAAACACTGGTCTTTGAACTGGCTAAATATCGTAATACAATATCGCCGGCAATTCCGCAGCGCGTGATTGATAGACCACCTTCAGCGGAACTCGCGCCAGGTCAGTTGGACCAAGATAGCTTACCGCCTTACGATGTGTTAGATGCTATCTTAGACGGTTATGTAGAAAAAGATTTATCTGTGGCTGATCTTATTAAGCTCGGATTTGATAGAGAAATCGTTCGCAAAGTTGTGCGTCTTGTCGATATTAACGAATATAAACGCCGTCAGGCTCCTGTTGGACCACGGATCACAATGCGTAATTTCGGTAAAGATCGTCGTTATCCGATTACCTCAGGTTTTGGCCGGAAAAACTGGTCATAACAGGGACTGAATATGAAAAAAATTGATGCAATTATAAAGCCATTTAAACTTGATGATGTACGCGAGGCTTTAGCCGAAGTGGGGATCACTGGCATGACCGTAACCGAAGTGAAAGGCTTCGGTCGTCAAAAAGGTCACACGGAACTTTATCGTGGTGCAGAATATATGGTCGATTTTTTACCTAAAGTAAAAATCGAGATTGTGGTGCCTGACGATATCGTTGAAAGCTGTGTCGAAACCATCATGCAGACAGCGCAGACTGGCAAAATTGGTGATGGTAAGATTTTTGTGTATGACGTCGCTCGAGTGATCCGTATTCGTACGGGAGAACAGGATGAAGAAGCGATTTAACGATTTCAGTTAATTTGCTAACTTGAACCATTCAAGCTTAGTTATTTGAGTGAAAAGTGCGGTAACGGAATAAATATATCCTACTTGGGATGACAATATATTTATATGCGAGTCCGTTACCGCAAAATGAAAAACAATTTAAATTAAAGCCTTAAAAAACAATTTACTATAATGAATAATTTTCATTAATTCAGTGGCAATACCTTATGAGGACCGAAACACTCATAATGAATGCTATCCGCAGTAACGCCCATTTCAATCAGCTGTTTTCCGACATGTTGCATAAAGCCGACAGGTCCGCAGAAGTAGAATTGCATATTCGGCTGAAGCACTTTGTTTTTCACTTGTGCTAAATCCAGTAATCCGCGGTATTGATAGTCTGTACCCAACTGGTCTTGTTGCGTTGGCTGGTTGAACCAAACTGCCGAATGACCTTGCTCATGCTGTGCCATTAGATTGCTAACTTCTTGATCAAATGCGTGAACATCACCATTCTCAGCAGCATGCAGCCAATTGATTGGTGCTGGATGTTGTTGATGTGTGAGATGGTTAAGCATGCTGAGCATTGGGGTTAACCCCACACCTGCAGAAATCAGTGTGACTGGTGTTTGTGGATCGACATCAAGGAAAAAGTCGCCGCAAGGTGGCGCTAAGCGAACGATATCACCTTCATTGAGATATTGGTGTAAAAAGCCTGATACTGTGCCTTGCTCTTCACGTTTCACCGCTATACGGTAGGTTTTGCCATTTGGTGCGCTAGTGAGCGAGTACTGACGAATTTCTTGATTCTCAAAGCTATTTTCGTTCAGATAGATGGTAATGTATTGTCCTGGGCGGTAGTCAGCAACGGGGTTTCCATCAACAGGTGTGAATTCAAAACTAGTGATGACTGTGCTTTGTGGCTGCTTTTTAGTCACTCTAAATTCTCTTAAACCTTCCCAACCACCTGATTTTTCAGCATTCTCATGATAAATCGCATTTTCACGATTAATAAAAATATCAGCGAGTACACCGTAAGCTCTGCCCCATGCATCTAAGACTTCCTGACCTGGGCTAAGTAGCTCATCAATTGCAGCTAACAAATTTTCCCCAACAATGGGGTAGTGTTCAGGTTTGATATTTAAGCTGACATGCTTCTGAGCAATTTTTTCCACCGCGCCAATCAGGGCTTCAGGGGTTTCAATATGCACAGCATACGCACAAATGGCGTTGAATAAAGCTTCACGCTGATCCCCATTTTTTTGGTGAGTCATATTAAAAATATCTTTCAGTTCTGGATGTTGTTTGAACATCCGGTCATAAAAGTGAGCGGTTAGCTTAGGACCCGTTGCAGCGATAGCGGGGATAGTGGATTTAATTGTGGCGATAGTTTGTTGGTCAAGCATACAGGTGCTCCTGAATTATTTTCATGATTTTATGAATTTACAAACATGTATTTTATATGCAACTTATAATATTTAACGGTAAATGTAAATAATTAACGTGTCAAAAAGTGAGGGAATTCACTGCAAAGTTAGAGGTCGCTTGCAAAGTTAGATATTCATCTCGGTATTATTAAAATATGCACTATTATATTTTGTGTTGTTTAAGGCTATCTGAAAGCAAAAAAATTAATGCAATCGTTTGCGTATATTTTTTCTTAGGGGCTATCTCAATGGCGAAAAAGAGTTTACACTGTCAGTCATTAAGTTGAATTGATTGTTACCTTATTGAATTGCTGAGGCAGGAGAAGCGAATGTTAAAGCGTGAAATGAATATTGCAGATTACGACCCACAACTGTGGGAAGCAATGGAAAAAGAAGTACAACGTCAAGAAGAACACATTGAATTAATTGCTTCTGAAAACTACACCAGCCCACGAGTTATGCAAGCTCAAGGCTCTCAGCTGACCAATAAATATGCGGAAGGTTACCCAACTAAACGTTATTACGGTGGTTGTGAATTTGTTGACGTTGTTGAGCAATTAGCTATCGACCGTGCGAAAGAGTTATTTGGTGCTGATTACGCAAACGTACAGCCACACTCAGGTTCACAAGCTAACGCGGCTGTCTATATGGCACTTCTGCAACCAGGCGACACTGTATTAGGTATGAACCTTGCGCACGGTGGTCACTTAACTCATGGTTCCCCAGTCAACTTCTCCGGTAAGCTGTATAACATCGTTCCTTATGGTATCGATGAAAGCGGTAAAATTGATTACGACGATATCGCTGCACAAGCGAAAAAACACCAACCAAAAATGATCATCGGCGGTTTCTCCGCGTATTCCGGTGTGGTTGATTGGGCAAAAATGCGTGAAATCGCTGATAGCATCGGTGCTTATCTGTTCGTTGATATGGCTCACGTTGCGGGTCTGGTGGCTGCGGGGGGGTATCCTAACCCAGTTCCACATGCGCATGTCGTCACGACGACAACACACAAAACTTTAGCAGGTCCACGCGGTGGTTTGATCCTGGCTAAAGGTGGTGATGAAGATCTGTATAAACGTCTGAACTCTGCGGTATTCCCAGGTTCACAAGGTGGTCCTCTGATGCACGTTATCGCGGGTAAAGCAGTAGCACTGAAAGAAGCGATGGAACCTGCGTTTAAAACTTACCAACAGCAAGTCGCTAAAAATGCGAAAGCCATGGTGGAAGTTTTCCAACAGCGCGGCTTTAAAGTCGTTTCTGGCGGTACTGAAAACCACCTGTTCTTAGTTGACTTAGTTGACAAAGACATCACGGGTAAAGACGCGGATGCTGCATTGGGTCGCGCCAATATCACTGTGAATAAAAACAGCGTACCTAACGATCCGAAGAGCCCATTTGTAACTTCTGGTGTTCGTATTGGCTCTCCTGCAATTACACGTCGTGGCTTCAATGAAGCAGATGCTCGCGAGCTAGCTGGCTGGATGTGTGATATTCTGGACAACCTCAATGACGAAGCGACCATTGAAGCCGTTAAACAGAAAGTATTAGCTATCTGTAAAAAATACCCAGTTTACGCATAATTTAAACTGATTAGTTATCTAAACCCGCTTCTACATCGTGTAAAAGCGGGTTTTTTGCATTGAAAAAAGGGAGGAGTGATGGTTATCCCATCAACGCGCTGGTTAGCGATTGATTATTTTACCTACTTTTTTGCCTACAGTATTTTCCTACCATTTTGGTCGGTATGGCTGCAAGGTGAGGGTATTGATGCCGAAATGATCGGGTTATTGCTTGGCATAGGGCTCGCGGCGCGTTTTTTAGGTGCAATGTTTATTACTCCTCAAGTCAAAGAACCGTCGAAATTGATTAATGGTTTGCGATTGCTGGCTGCACTTTCCCTCATTTTTTCAATTGGATTTTCATTCGGCTCTCACTGGGCTTGGTTAATGTTTGTCATGATAGGGTTTAACCTCTTTTTTGCACCGATGGTGCCATTGGGGGACTCATTAGCGGGAACATGGCAGAAGCAATTCACATTTGACTACGGCAAAATTCGTGTTTGGGGCTCCATCGCCTTTATTATTGGTTCGTCTTCTATGGGCTATTTTGCGGGAGTATGGGGACATACTTCAATTATGGTCGCACTTGTGATTAGTTGTGCTGCACTATTATTTGGAGCGATGTTAAAACCTGCCATTATGCCAGCAGGGGTAGCTAAAACAGAAGGCACTAATAAGGTCTCATTTAAACAACTGATTGTAGATAAAAACGTCCTGATGTTTCTCATCTGTGTGACATTATTACAAGGCGCTCATGCCGCATATTATGGTTTTGCTTCTTTGTTTTGGAAAGAAGCCGGCTATTCAGATTTGGTGATTGGAAATTTATGGTCACTGGGTGTGGTGGCGGAAGTTATTGTATTTATGTTGAGTCACCGTTTATTCCGCCGCTGGAGCGCTCGAAATTTATTATTATTATCGGCAGTTTGTGGAATTATTCGGTGGGGAATGATGGGGGCATTTACTGCGCTACCTGTATTGATCATCGTGCAAGTTTTACATAGCGGCACGTTTACGGTATGTCACTTAGCGGCGATGCGCTTTATCAGTGCACGTAAAGAGAATGAAATCATTCCGTTGCAAGGTGCATACTCGGCATTAGCAACAGGAGGCGGGCTTGCGGTGATTACCATCATGGTCGGTTATATATATGAACGCATGCCTGATCAACATGGTGTTGTATTTTACTTGATGGCGCTGTTGGCTGTACCTGCATTATTTATTCGCCCAAAAGTGAGTGTTCAAGCGTAACAAACAACATTATGAAAGATAAAAAGGCGCTGAGGTTTATAACCTAGCGCCTTTTTTATCTGTCTTGAATTCTGCGGGAATTAGCGTTTTAACGCTTCAGATAATTCATCTTTCATTGCAGCTAAAATATCGCGAACAACACGTGGGCTACCTGCAACTAAGTTGCCTGATGCTAAATAGTTATGACCACCAACGAAGTCAGTCATGATCCCACCTGCTTCACGCATGATAAGCTCGCCACTTAAGAAATCCCATGGTTTTAAGCCGATTTCAAAGTAAGCATCAACACGACCCGCCGCCACGTAGCATAAATCCAGAGCCGCAGAACCTGTGCGACGGAAATCAGCGCACTGTTCAAACATTTTGCCCATGATATTCATGTAGATAGGTGCATGTTGTTTGTGTTTGAATGGGAAGCCAGTTGCAACAACTGCGCCTTCAAGATCACGTTTCTCAGCCATACGTAAACGGTAGCCGTTCATTTGAGCGCCTTGACCGCGTACAGCAGTAAATAATTCGTTACGCATTGGGTCATAGACAGCAGCAACTTCTGTACGACCTTTAACGCGTACAGCGATAGAAACTGAGAAGTGAGGGAGACGTTTTGTGAAATTGGTGGTGCCATCCAGTGGATCGATTACCCATTGAATATCATCATCTTTACCTAATAATTCACCACTTTCTTCAGTGATGATTGTGTGGTCTGGGTAAGATTTACGAATAATATCAACGATGATTTGTTCAGCGTCTCGGTCAACGTTAGTGACGAAATCGTTAGAACCCTTTTGGGTTACAGTCACATTCTGAGGGTCTTCATAGTTTTTAGCTATGTAATTACCAGCCTTACGTGCAGCACGTATGGCGATGTTAAGCATCGGATGCATGGGTATTTTCCACTGGGATGTTAAAGAACGAAAAACAAGAGACGCAAAGTATATAGATGTTCGTCACAATAAGCAATTTTGTGTTAGACTCTTGCGATTAATTTTTCATGATAATGTATAAACCATGCTAGAAAATATCCGTATCGTTCTTGTTGAAACCTCACACACTGGCAATATGGGCTCAACGGCCCGCGCAATGAAAACAATGGGGCTTTCAAACCTTTATTTAGTCAACCCACTTGTTGAACCTGATTCTCACTCTATCGCATTATCGGCGGGAGCGAGTGATGTTATCGGTAATGCCAAAGTCGTGAAATCTCTCGATGAGGCGCTGGAAGGGTGCAAACTGGTTATTGGCACCAGTGCACGTTCTCGTACGCTTTCTTGGCCAATGGTTGAGCCTCGTGAATGTGGCGTAAAATCGGTTGAACAAGCTAAAGATGCACCCGTTGCCATTGTTTTTGGTCGTGAAAGAGTCGGCTTAACTAACGAAGAATTGCAAAGATGTAATTATCATCTTTATATTCCGACTAACCCTGAATATGGTTCGTTGAACTTGGCGATGGCGGTACAGTTGGTCAGCTACGAAATCCGCATGGCGTATTTGGCAATTGCTGAAAAAAATACGCAAACATCAGTGGATGATGAGGTAGAATACCCACCTGCTGAAGATTTAGAGCGTTTTTACGTTCATCTTGAAAGCGTATTGAATGAATCCGGCTTTATTCGCAAGGCGCACCCAGGGTTAATTATGAATAAACTACGACGTTTATTTACCCGTGCCCATGTAGAAACTCAAGAGTTGCATATTCTTCGTGGCATTTTGACTTCAATGGAAAAATGGGCGAAAAAATGAGGTTAATGCTGTGGTAAAGTAAGCAAGAATACTTGAGTAAATTAGTCAGGTAAATAGTTGACCAAATTACTCAGGTATGTCACAATTATTGCATATTTTACCACGGAGTATTTATGTTATGAGACTCACTTCTAAAGGGCGTTACGCAGTAACTGCGATGTTAGATGTCGCGTTACATTCTCAGACAGGTCCAGTACCTTTAGCTGACATTTCTGAACGTCAGGGAATTTCCCTCTCTTATCTTGAGCAACTCTTCTCTCGTTTACGTAAAAACGATTTAGTTTCTAGTGTGCGCGGTCCTGGTGGTGGTTATCTGCTTGGGCGTGACGCAGACCAAATTTTTGTTGCTGAAGTAATTGCTGCGGTTGATGAATCCGTTGATGCGACTCGTTGTCAGGGTAATAAAGAAGGTTGTCAAAATGGTGACCGTTGCTTAACTCACGCATTATGGCGTGACCTAAGTGACAGAATTACAAGTTTCCTCAGTAGCATTAGTCTTGATGAATTAGTTAAAAATCAAGAGGTTATGGATGTTGCTGACAGGCAAGATAATGAAAAGCGTAAAACGATGCTAAACGGCATTACGCCAGAATCCATTATCAATATTCGTGCCTAATAGTTCGTATCTAACATAAAGATAGATTATAAATTGCAGTCGATCACCAAATAGTGAAAAAGCCCAGTTATAGCGGTTTCCACTCTTGGGGTCATTAAAAAATTAAAGGCAAAGTTGTCTTGTCCTTTGGAGTATGTGAGCAATGAAATTACCGATTTATCTAGATTATTCAGCTACAACGCCAGTTGACCCACGCGTTGCTGAAAAAATGATGCAATGTTTAACAATGGATGGGAATTTTGGTAACCCAGCATCTCGTTCACACCGTTTCGGCTGGCAAGCTGAGGAAGCGGTAGATATTGCACGTAATCAAATCGCTGAATTAGTGAATGCGGATCCGCGTGAAATCGTTTTCACATCAGGTGCAACAGAATCTGATAACTTAGCTATCAAAGGTGCAGCCCAATTTTATCAGAAGAAAGGCAAGCACATCATCACATGTAAAACAGAGCACAAAGCTGTTCTGGATACATGCCGCCAATTAGAGCGCGAAGGTTTTGAAGTGACTTACTTAGCACCTCAAAGCAACGGCTTAATCGACCTGAAAGAGTTAGAAGCGGCAATGCGTGAAGATACTATTTTAGTGTCAATCATGCATGTGAATAACGAAATTGGTATTGTTCAGGATATTGCTGCAATTGGCGAATTATGTCGCAGCCGCGGTATCGTATTCCATGTGGATGCGACGCAAAGTGTAGGTAAATTACCTATCGATTTGTCAGCATTAAAAGTTGACTTAATGTCATTCTCTGCTCACAAACTATACGGACCAATGGGTATCGGCGCGCTGTATGTTCGTCGTAAACCGCGTATCCGTTTAGAAGCGCAGCAACACGGCGGTGGTCATGAACGTGGTATGCGTTCAGGAACATTACCTGTTCACCAAATCGTGGGTATGGGCGAAGCGTATCGCATCGCTAAAGAAGAAATGGCTCAAGAATCTGAACGTCTGCGTGGTTTACGCTTACGTTTATGGAACGGTATCAAAGATATCGAAGAAGTTTACCTGAACGGTGACTTAGAAAATGGTGCGCCGCACATTCTTAACGTCAGCTTCAACTATGTTGAAGGTGAATCATTAATGATGTCGTTGAAAGACCTAGCAGTTTCCTCTGGTTCCGCTTGTACATCTGCAAGTTTAGAACCTTCTTATGTGCTGCGTGCTTTAGGTATGAATGACGAACTGGCTCATAGCTCAATTCGCTTCTCTTTAGGTCGCTTTACCACAGAAGAAGAAATTGACTATGCAATCAAACAGATTCATGGTGCAATCGGCCATTTACGCGAGCTGTCTCCTTTATGGGATATGTTTAAAGCAGGCGTGGATCTTAACAGCATCGAATGGTCTCACCATTAATCAGACAGTTTTAGGAGTTTAAGAATGGCTTACAGCGAAAAAGTTATCGATCATTATGAAAATCCACGTAACGTTGGTTCATTTGATAACAATGACCCAAGCGTGGGTAGCGGTATGGTGGGTGCACCTGCTTGTGGTGACGTCATGAAATTGCAAATTAAAGTCAATGATGATGGCATTATCGAAGATGCACGCTTTAAAACTTATGGTTGCGGTTCTGCGATTGCATCAAGTTCACTGGTTACAGAGTGGATGAAAGGCAAAAGTTTAGACGAAGCCGAGTCAATCAAAAATACAGCAATCGCTGAAGAGTTAGAATTACCACCAGTGAAAATTCACTGTTCAATTCTGGCTGAAGATGCAATTAAAGCTGCTATTGCTGATTATAAAAGCAAACGCCAAAGCAAATAATAGATAAATATCAGTAAGTAAGAGCTATTTCTTAGATTATATTAACAACAAAATATATAGCTCAGTTACTGATAAATAAGCTCAAATTAATTAAAGATGTATTTATTATGCAACTTTAAATATAATGAGTTGTACCGATGATTTGAAGGCGGATGCTAATAATTTCTAGCATCTGCCTTGTTTGTTTCTAAAGTGAGGTTTGCAATGTCGATTTCTCTTACAGAAAGTGCAGCGCAACGAATTCAATCGTTCTTGAAAAATCGTGGTAAAGGCGAAGGTTTGCGCTTAGGTGTAAGAACTTCAGGTTGCTCAGGAATGGCATACGTGCTTGAATTTGCTGACGTAATTAATGAAGAAGACACCGTTTTTGAAGATAAGGGTGTTAAGGTCATCGTCGATGGCAAAAGCATGGTTTATTTAGACGGCACTGAGCTGGATTTTGTGAAAGAAGGCTTAAATGAAGGGTTTAAATTTAATAACCCTAACGTTAACAGTGAATGCGGATGCGGTGAAAGTTTTCACGTATAATGTCTTTAAATGAGCATGACTTTGACCAATGTAACTAATGCAGCGCTAATAACCACATGATTTTTAGCAAAACTTAGCTACATTGGTACCCGGTTCGAGAAACTGAGCACTTATGGATTACTTTACTCTCTTTGGGTTAACCCCTAAATATGCGATTGATAGTGAGCAACTCACACATCGCTTTCAAGAATTACAGCGACAATATCACCCCGATCGCTTTGCTACCTGTTCAGAACAGGAAAAAATGCAGGCACTTCAGCATGCTGCAACTATCAATGCGGCATATCAATCGCTTCGTCATCCGCTAAAACGTGCGGAATATATGCTGTTATTGCAAGGTTATGACATTAATAACGAACAACATACCTTACATGATACCGCATTTTTGATGGAGCAACTCGAATTACGCGAAGAGTTAGATAACATCGAAAACAGTGCTCAACCTCTTGAGCAGCTGTCTGTTTTTATGAAAAACGTCAAACAAATGCAACAGACTCGTAGCGCTTTGATGGTCTCTGAACTCGACTCTATGCAGTGGGAAAAAGCCGCTGATACCGTCCGAAAATTGCGTTTTCTCGATAAGTTACAGCAACAAGCTGAGCAACTCGAAGAACGGTTACTAGACGACTTTTAAGAGAAAACGATTATGTCTTTATTACAAATAAGTGAACCGGGAATGACCGCTGCACCGCACCAACGTAAATTGGCGGCGGGCATCGATCTTGGTACAACACATTCATTGATTGCGACGGTTCGTAGTGGTGAAGCTGCGGTGTTACCCGATGAACACGGTCGTTATCTGCTACCTTCAATCGTGAACTATCAAACGGATAATCGTATTGTCGGCTGGGAAGCAAAACAACTTTCTGAGCAAGACCCAGTGAACACTGTCATTTCTGTAAAACGAATGATGGGGCGCTCATTGGTTGATATTCAAGCTCGTTATCCAAATTTACCTTATCAGCTGACAGCTAGCGAAAATGGTTTGCCTTTTATCCAAACGGCTGCCGGGCAAGTCGATCCAATTCAAGTTTCTGCTGATATTTTAAAAACGCTCGCAAAGCGAGCAGAGCAAACGCTTGGCGGAGAAATGGATGGTGTCGTGATCACTGTTCCAGCTTATTTTGATGATGCGCAGCGCCAAGGGACGAAAGATGCTGCTCGTTTAGCGGGATTACATGTTCTACGTTTATTAAACGAACCCACAGCAGCTGCGATAGCTTATGGTTTGGACTCAGGCCAAGAAGGAGTTATCGCGGTTTATGATTTAGGTGGCGGTACGTTTGACGTTTCGATTTTACGCCTGAGCCGAGGTGTCTTTGAAGTATTGGCAACAGGTGGTGATACGGCGTTAGGTGGCGATGATTTCGACCACGTATTGGCGCAGTGGATTGCACAGCAAGCGGGACTTTCCATTCAGGGTGACCACCATTTAACGCGCCAATTATTAAACATTGCTACCGAAACAAAAATCGCATTAAGTGACGCAGATTCCGCGACAGTTACGCTGCCAACTTGGCAAGGTACAGTTAGCCGTGAAACGTTTGAGTCACTGATTGAAACCCACATCAAACGTACACTGATGGCGTGCCGTCGTGCCTTAAAAGATGCCGGCGTAGAAAATGACGATGTCTTAAATGTGGTCATGGTTGGTGGTTCGACTCGCGTACCATTAGTTCGTGAAAAAGTGGGCGAGTTTTTTGGTCGCACACCATTAACCTCTATCGATCCAGATAAAGTTGTGGCAATTGGGGCGGCAATTCAAGCTGATATTTTAGTGGGTAATAAACCTGATAGCGAAATGCTGCTATTAGATGTCATCCCACTTTCATTAGGTTTGGAAACGATGGGCGGCTTAGTGGAAAAAGTGATCCCACGAAATACCACGATCCCTGTGGCTCGCGCGCAAGAATTTACAACCTTTAAAGATGGGCAAACCGCGATGAGCGTTCACGTAGTACAAGGTGAACGTGAAATGGTGGCAGACTGCCGGTCATTAGCCCGTTTTACTCTGCGAGATATTCCGCCAATGGCAGCGGGTGGGGCTCATATTCGTGTCACATTCCAAGTTGATGCAGATGGCTTACTCAGCGTGAGTGCGATGGAGAAATCCACGGGTGTAGCAGCATCGATTCAAGTTAAACCCTCTTACGGTTTAACTGATACTGAAATTTCAACCATGATTAAAGATTCAATGACTAACGCGCAAGAGGATTTGAATGCGCGCCGCTTAGCGGAGCAAAAAGTTGAAGCAGCAAGAGTGCTTGAAAGTTTAACGACTGCATTAGAGCAAGATACACATTTACTGACTCCAACCGAAGAGTTAGAAATTGATAATGCAGTCAATGAGTTAATCCAAGCAGTAGAAGGCACAGACCCTACTGTTATTGAAAATGCAATTAAACAACTGGATAAGAAATCCCAAGAATTTGCCGCTCGCCGAATGGATGCTTCTATTCGTCAGGCGTTGTCTGGCCATTCTGTGGATGAGATATAATTATGCCTAAAATCGTTTTTTTACCTCATAGTACGTTATGTCCGGAAGGTGCTGTCGTTGAAGCACAAGAGGGCGAATCTATTTTAGACGTAGCACTGCGCAATGGAATTGAAATTGACCACGCCTGCGAAAAGTCCTGTGCATGTACAACTTGTCACTGCATCGTGCGTGAAGGATTCGACTCACTTGAAGAGAGCAGTGAACTCGAAGATGACATGCTAGACAAAGCTTGGGGTCTAGAGCCGGAAAGCCGTTTAAGCTGCCAAGCATTAGTGGCGGATGAAGATCTGGTTGTCGATATTCCGAAGTATACGATTAACCATGCTAGAGAATGAGTTAGCTATGAGCCTAAAATGGACAAACAGTCGTGAAATCGGTGAAGCGCTCTATGATGCTTATCCGGATACAGACCCAAAAACCGTGCGTTTTACCGACATGCATCAATGGATCTGCGATTTAGAAGATTTTGAGGATGACCCTCAGAAATCTAACGAAAAAATCCTTGAAGCCATTTTGTTAGTCTGGCTGGATGAATACGAATAAGATAGTTGGATAAAGCCGGATAGCAATGAATAATTGCATCCGGTTTTTTTTCATCTGTGATATGACCTATTAGAAAATAAAATGGTCCAAAAGAGCCTATTAATCTGATAGGTACTAAACTCAATATTATGACCATTTTTAGGGTATAGTTGGTGAATTAGCAAAGATTTATAGCAGAAAGTGATAAGCTAAATTTAATGGTCTGCTAAATTCAAGACCCGCAATAATTAACTTAGTGGATAAAGTGAGAAAAATAATGACCAAACAAATTATGCCAGTCATGATTACATGTGAACCAGCAGCGCCATGCTGGGGTGAAGGCGCTCTATTAAGTTCAAACGATAAAGGCATGACTATCCATCTTAAGCACCCAGGCAAACTGTGTGCAGTACAAAGTGCTGGTCGCAAATTAGATAGCCAAGGTATTCGCAATGTGTCATTAACTGGCGAAGGCTGGGACTTAGAAAAAAGTTGGGCATTTTGGCAGGGTTTTCGTGCACCAAAAGGGGCGAGAACCATCGAATGGCCAGCACTGCAAGAAGCGGATCGCAAAGAATTAGAACAGCGTATTAATACGATTGATTGGGTTCGTGACATCATCAATGCGCCTGCTGAAGAATTAGGACCGGAGCAGCTCGCTCAACGTTCAATCGACCTAATGTGCAAAGTGGGCGCTCAAGATATTAGCTACCGCATTGTCAAAGGTGATGATCTATTAGAACAAGGTTACACGGGTATTCATACCGTGGGGCGTGGATCTAGCCGTCCCCCTGTATTGCTGGCGTTGGACTACAACCCAGGCAAAGACGAAAAAGCGCCAGTGTTTGCTTGTTTAGTGGGTAAAGGGATTACTTTCGATTCAGGAGGCTATAGTATTAAGCCTTCTTCTTCAATGAACTCGATGAAAGCGGATATGGGTGGTGCGGCAACATTGGTTGGCTCGTTAGCGCTTGCGATTACTCGTGGTTTAAACAAACGTGTGAAATTATACCTGTGTATTGCTGATAACATGGTGAGTGGTAATGCCTTCAAGTTAGGGGATATTATCCGTTATCGTAATGGTAAATCTGTTGAAATCATGAATACAGATGCGGAAGGTCGCTTAGTTCTGGCAGATGGCTTGATTGATGCAAGCAACGATAAACCAACCTTACTGATTGATGCAGCAACCTTAACTGGGGCTGCGAAAACAGCCGTGGGTAATGACTACCACTCCGTACTGAGCTTCGATGACAAACTCGTGGCAGAATTAATGTCCGCCTCAGATGAAGAGTTCGAATTATTCTGGCGCTTACCATTAGCGGAATTCCACCGTCAACAATTACCTTCTGGTTTTGCTGATCTGAATAACATCGCTGCACCATCTCATACGGCGGGTGCAAGTACAGCGGCCGCCTTCCTGTCTCACTTTGTTGAAAACTACCGTCAAAACTGGGTACATATCGATTGTTCAGCAACTTACCGTAAATCACCAGTGAGTTTATGGGCAGAAGGGGCAACCGGTATTGGTGTGAGAACATTAGCCAACTTACTTCTCAAAAAATCAAAATAATTCGCGTTATAATGAAATCGCAGTGGTGCAGTCAATGCAGCCTGCGATTTTTTCTTTAACATGAATGGTTTTTGAATTTAGACGATATTATTTTTGGTTGTAGAGGATATTGAATGACGCAACAATCCCAAAACCTAACAACAGACTCGCAATCCGATGTTCAGTTTACTGAACTCACGGTGCCGGAAGGTTCTTCATTAAAATTAAGCGTTCTCGAACAAGAACCTGAAGAATTGACAGCGGCGCTCAGTGAGTTTTTTAAACAACATAAAGTCGTACGACGCGCGTTTATTGTTTCGGTTCAAGAAGTGGAAGATGAACAATTTGATGATATTTTGATGATAGCGTTGGAATTTGTCCCGGGCGCAGAAAATATCGATGAAATTATTCAAGAAGCTGGCGCAACCGCGTGCGAATATATCGATGAGGATGAATCCATTGATTTTTGCATCGTTAACGAAGACGAAAAAGGGTTAAGCCACATTATTACCCAGCACGTTGCGCCATTTTATCAACGCCGTCTAGGCAGCTTCTTACGCGACAGCATCCCCATCAAAAATACCTAATTTCCTCCTCTAAAATAAAGATGCGGCTTTTACCGCGTCTTTATTTTTTCATGTCATTTTTTCCGTTTTGTCTGATAGGTGTTGGTGTTACATTCTGTTAAATTATGCATTCAATTAATGCGCATGCTTATTATTGCGGATTACACACTAAGCTCAATCATCGCAACGTATTTAAGTTCAAGAGCTGCTCTTGAGCTTCATTAACATAATAAATTAACTTAATAAGGGATGGGGCGGTAATGAAACAACAATCAAGTTGGACTTCATTGGCGGGTCTAAAAACGAAAAAGCGTTATGTAGCATTAGCCTTAGCGTCCGTTATGGCATTAGCGGGCTGCGATAATACTGACGATACCACGAAAAAAGAGGGTAATGTCTCCACCTCAGCGGCAGAAACGAGTACTAAAACGGCGCCTGTTGCAGAACAAAAACAGGCAGCGCCTAAGCTTTCCAATGAAGAGTTAGTGAAGAAATATGCCGGGAAAGATCTGGAAATTTTGGATGCCTCAGAATTGCAACTTGATGGTGCGAGCGCCATGGTGGTGACGTTCTCGGTGCCATTGCAACCGAATCAAAACTTTGGACAGTACCTAAATCTGGTGGATGTGAAATCCGGCAAACTGGATGGAGATTGGGAACTGTCTGATAACCAAATGGAGTTACGTTTCCGTCATTTACCGCCATCGAAAGAATTAAATCTTTCCGTTAATCCGGGTGTGAAAGCCGTTAACGAGCGTACCATTACAAACAGTTTCGAGAAAAAATTCCAAACTGCGCAGATTATTCCAACCGTTGGGTTTGCGAGTAAAGGGTCGCTGTTACCCAGTAAAGTGGCACAAGGTTTACCGGTTATCGCTTTGAACGTGGATAAAATCGATGTTAACTTTTTCCGTATTGATGAAAAGCAGTTACCGCAATTCCTCGCAATGTGGCAATACCGCAGCAATTATGAATACTGGTATTCCGATGAGTTCCTCGACAAAGTTGAATTAGCCTACACTGGGCGCTTTGATTTAAACCCAGACAAAAATACCCGTCAATCCATTCTCTTGCCATTGAAAGATATTAAAGAGCTGCAACAAGATGGCGTCTACTTGGCGATCATGCAAAAAGCGGGTAGCTACAGTTATCAATTCCCAGCGACAGTCTTTACCTTAAGTGATATCGGTGTGTCATTACATAGCTACCATGATCGTGTGGATATTTTCACGCAATCATTAGCGAAAGGTTCGGCAATCAAAGGCGTCGAACTACGTATTTTAGATGAAAAAGGTCAGTTAGTGACGAAGGGCACTACTGATGGTGACGGTCACGCTCAGCTAGATAAACTAGCGGGTGGTAAATTATTGCTGGCAACCCACGAAGGGCAAACCAGTATGATTGACCTGACTCAGCCTGCGTTAGACTTGTCTGAGTTTGATATCTCGGGTCCTTCCGGTTATGCCAAACAGTTTTTTGTTTTTGGTCCTCGTGATTTATATCGTCCCGGTGAATTACTGTTAGTGAATGGTTTACTGCGTGATGGCGATGGTCAGCCTGTGAAATCTCAGCCAGTTAAAGTGGATGTCTTAAAGACCGATGGTCAAGTCTACAAAAGCTTTGTGTGGCAGGGCGATGAAAAACAAGATGGTCTGTATCAGTATCAGCTAGAGATCCCTAAAAATGCTGAAACGGGTGGCTGGTCACTGCGTTTTGATTTAGGTGACGGGTCTCCACAACGTTACTACAAATTTAACGTTGAAGATTTTATGCCAGAGCGTATGGCTCTGGATATTACAGGCAGCGAAAAACCTGTATTAATCACGCAGCCTGTTGAATTTGATATTAAAGGTCGTTATCTCTATGGCGCACCAGCAGCAGATAATCAGCTGCAAGGGCAAGTATTACTGAAAGCAAACCGCGAAGCAGTGGCGAAATTACCGGGTTTTGAGTTCGGTGCGATTAATGAAGAAGGCTTACCCCGTAAGCTGGATGAGTTTGATTTAACCTTGAATAACAGTGGCGAAACTGTGATTTCCCTACCACAAAGTAATTGGGAATCAACACGCTCCCCGATTACCGCTGTTCTGCAAGCTAGCTTACTTGAGGCGGGCGGTCGTCCGGTGACTCGCCGTGCTGAACAAGCGATCTGGCCAGCGAAAAAACTTGTTGGTATTCGTCCGTTATTCGAGAAAAAAGAGATCTACGATTACCGAACTGACCGTTACGCAAAACGTTATAACGTCGATGAAAACTCTTTAGCTGAGTTTGAAATTGTCATGTCAGACATGGCTGGACACAAGCTGGCTGCTGAAAACCTCACGGCGCGTTTAGTGTATGAGCGTCGTGATTACTATTGGAGCTGGTCAGAAAGTGGCGGCTGGGTCTCTAACTACGACCAAAAAGATTTGGTGATGGCGAATGAAAATATATCTATTGCGAAAGATGGTACCGCTAAGATTTCATTCCCAGTGGATTGGGGCTCATTCCGTTTAGAAATTACCAACCCTGACAATGAGCTTGTCAGTAGCATTCAATTCTGGGCAGGCTTCTCTTGGCAAGATAATACCGGAGGTAGCGGTTCTGTTCGCCCTGACCAAGTGAAACTCAGTCTGAATAAACCAGCTTACTTACCGGGTGAAAAAGCCAAAGTCCGCATCGAAGCGCCAAAAGCAGGTAAAGGTTATATTCTGCTTGAATCTAGCAGTGCCCCATTATGGTGGCAGGAAATTGATGTCCCAGCTGGCGGGTTAGATGTGGAAGTGCCGGTGAATAAAGAGTGGGCACGCCATGATTTATATATCTCTGCGGTGGTTGTTCGTCCGGGGGATGATTCCAAAGAGGCGACTGTTAAACGCGCCGTTGGGGTATTACACCTGCCGCTAGCCGATGAAAATCGTAAGATTGCATTGGCGCTGAACGCACCGACAAAAATGCGTCCAAATGAAGATTTGAAAGTGAAGATCAAAGCCACTTCTCAAGATGGCAAGCCACTGCCTGAAACAGTGAATGTATTGCTGTCTGCGGTCGATACTGGCGTATTGAATATCACGGATTTTAAAACGCCAGACCCTTACGATGCTTTCTTTGGTCGTAAGCGCTACAGCGTTGACCAATACGATGTGTATGGTCACTTAATTGAAGGGCAAGGGAAGCTAGCCAATCTGCGCTTTGGTGGTGATGGTGAAGATGCCGCACTTGAGCGTGGTGGTATGAAACCATTAACTGAAGTGCAGATTATTGCAGAACAAGCGCAACCTGTTGCCTTAGATAAAAATGGCGAAGGAGAAATTACGTTAGCTATCCCTGATTTTAATGGGGAGCTGCGCCTTATGGCGCAAGCGTGGAACCAAAAAGATTTTGGTCATGCTGACAGCAAAGTAGTGGTTGCTGCACCATTAGTGACGCAAATGTCGATGCCGCGCTTTATGGCGGGGGGTGATAAATCTTACTTCGCGTTAGATCTTACCAACATGACCGACAATACGCAGAATGTGACCGTCACATTTAAAGCGTCGGGCATGGTGAAATTAGACGGTGCACCAACCCGTGATATCGAACTGACCAAGGGCAAGCGTACCACAGTGACGCTGCCAGTCAGTGCTGATTATGGTTTTGGTGAAGGTGAAGTCTCCATGACCATTAACGGCGTGAAAGTCGAAGGGGAAGCGGAGAAAGAGTACAAAAACAGTTGGAAAGTGGGCGTGCGTCCAGCACAACCGGCTGAAACTGTGGCATTTGCTACCGCGATTGAGCCGGGTGAAATTTGGTCATTACCAACCAATGATTTTGCTTATTTACAGCAAGATACGCTGGAAGGGCAAGTTCTGTTAACGAGTCGTCCACCACTGCAAATTGCACGCTATATTCGCGAGCTGTTCGCGTATCCATACGGCTGTTTAGAACAAACCGTGAGTGGGCTGTATCCGTCACTGTTCTCTACACAAGCTGAACTGCAAAAACTGGGGATTAATTCACAAACTGACGCGGATCGCCATAAAGCGATTGAGTTAGGGATCCCTCATTTATTGAGCATGCAGCGTGACGACGGTAGCTTCTCCTTGTGGGATAAAATGGGACGTGAAGAGTATTGGTTAACCGCCTATGCGACGGATTTCTTAAATAAAGCCAATCAGCGTGGTTTCTCCGTACCACAAAGTGCATTGAATAACGCTAACGCACGCCTGTTAAGCTACTTACAAGATGGTAGCCAAGTGAGTTATCCGTACACGGATCAGCCAGACGCATCCCGTTTTGCGATCCAAGCCTATGCGGGCTTAGTGTTAGCGACTCAGCAGAAAGCGCCATTAGGAGCACTGCGTCAAATCTATGGTCAAGCCAACAATGCGACCAGCGGTTTAGCGTTAGTTCAACTGGGTGTGGCATTAAACCTGATGGGTGATAAAGCGCGTGGTGAAAGTGCCATTATTGATGGTATGAAGAAACAGAGCGCACGTTACAGCAGCATTGGTGACTATGGTTCAGCGATCCGTGATGATGCGATGATCGTGGCATTGTTAAATGAATATAACTTGATGCCAAAATCCCGTGACCAAAAACTGCAAACGCTATCTAACAACCTGACTTCACAGAAGTATTTCTCAACTCAAGAGAGCAATGCCCTGTACTTAGCCGGTCGTTTCTATGCTAATGAAACAGAAACACCATGGAAAGCGCTAGTCAATGGTCAAGAGCCACCATTGGTTTCAGATAAACCAGTGAGTGAGTTCTTAACTAAACAACAGCTAGTAAATGGTTATAGTGTTGAAAACAGCGGTACAAGCACACTGTATACTCGCTTGAATGTTGTCGGTTATCCGATGCGTTCACCGAAGCCATACTCAAATGTGCTGGATATCAAACGCAGTTACTACGATATGAAAGGCAACCGTATTTTAATCGATAGATTAAGAAGCGGCGAAATGGTGGTGGTGAAGTTGGAAGTGAATGCCAACCAAACTGTCCCTGATGCACTGGTGGTGGATTTATTACCTGCGGGCTTAGAGTTGGAAAACCAAAACTTAGCCAATAGCAGCGCGAATCTCAGTGAATCTGCGCCAAATCTGCAAGAGATGATTGATGATATGCAGCAGTCGCAAATTCGTCACATGGAATACCGTGATGACCGTTTTGTTGCGGCAGTAGAAGTTCAACAATATCGTCCGACAACACTGGTTTACTTAGCTCGCGCGGTAACGCCGGGTGTATATAACAAACCAGTACCACAGGTGGAATCCATGTATGTGCCAGAGTGGCGTGCAACGGGTTACTCCGATGGTCAGTTGGAAGTGGTTCGTTAATTGACATTGAATCAATATCGCTATTGATTTAGATGAAGATAAAGAGGGAAGCGTGTGTTTCCCTCTTTTTTTAGTATCATAAAAACAAATAATAACTCTCGGTATATTGACGAATGAAGAGATGGCTACGTCGCATTGGATGGACGCTACTGGTTTTGGTCGTGGTATTGCCACTGGCCTTTTTAGCCGCAGATAAAATTTGGCCGCTGCCAATCAAGCAGATTGAGATGGCACGCACGGTTGTCGCGGGGGATGGGACTCCGTTATGGCGCTTTGCCGATAAAGACGGTATTTGGCGTTTCCCCGTGAAACTGGATGAGGTCTCGCCTGAGTATATTGACGCGTTATTAACTTATGAAGATCGCCATTTCTATCAGCATCCGGGTGTTAATCCATTTTCACTTATGCGTGCGGCGGGGCAGTTAGTGAGCTCAGGGCGCATTGTCTCTGGGGGCAGCACCATCTCAATGCAGGTGGCAAGGCTGATTGACCCACATGAGCGTACGTTTGGCGGAAAACTCAAACAGTTATGGCGTACCGCACAGCTGGAATATCACTATTCCAAAGATGAAATCCTCGAAATGTATCTTAACCGTGCGCCTTATGGGGGCACGATTGAGGGCATAGGTGCTGCCAGCTGGGTTTATTTGAATAAATCCCCCGCAAAATTAACCGCAAGTGAAGCAGCATTATTTGCGGTTTTACCCCAAGCGCCAAGTCGTTTAAGACCTGATAGATACCCAGAACGGGCGCAAGCAGCACGAGATAAAGTACTCGACAGACTGGCTGAATACCAAGTTTGGAGTACTGAAAAAGTTAATGAAATTAAGCAAGAGCAAATCTGGCTTGCGCCACGTAAAAATCCGCATTTAGCGCCATTGCTGGCGCGTCGGATGGTCAAAGATTCTCAAGAGTCCATCGTGGAGACAACCATTGATGCAAGCCTGCAAAAGCAGCTTGAAGATATGGCGATGAACTGGAAAAACCAATTACCTAAGCAAACTTCTTTAGGATTGCTGGTGGTTGATCACACGGATATGAGCGTGAAAGCGTATATCGGGTCGATTGATTTTCAGGATGATAGTCGCTTTGGTCATGTCGATATGATCAGCGCGTGGCGTTCACCGGGCTCCACACTCAAACCTTTTTTATATGCCTTGGCAATGGATGATGGGTTGATCCATGCAGAGTCGCTTTTGCAAGATGTACCGCGTCGATTTAATGATTACCGCCCCGGTAACTTTGATAGCGGTTTCAATGGTCCCGTGAGTGTTAGTGATGCATTAGTGCGCTCGTTAAATTTACCTGTTGTGCAGCTACTGGATGTGTACGGTAGTAAGCGTTTTACCGCGCAATTACGTAATGTCGGAACCGAGCTGCGTTTTCCTGTGGGGGGAGAACCCAATTTATCGTTGATCTTAGGCGGAACAGCAGCGCGTATGGAAGATTTAGTGTCGGCATACAGTGCATTTGCTCGCCAAGGAAAAGTGTCTCCACTGCGTTATCGACCTGCGGATGTGATTCGCGACCGAGCCTTGATGTCACCGGGGGCGGCATGGATTGTTCGTCGAATTATGGCTGGAGAAGCGCGTCCTGTACCGGATGCAAATCTATCTGGACAACCAAATCTTGCCTGGAAAACAGGAACCAGTTATGGTTACCGTGATGCGTGGGCGATTGGTGTAAATCCTCGATATACCATTGGCGTTTGGGTCGGGCGCCCTGATGCGACACCTGTTGCAGGGCAGCTCGGCTATGCCACAGCGATCCCAATTATGAACCAAGTGAATAACATGCTATTGACGCGGATTTATCAATCTCGCGAAGTGCTCCCCAAAGATTCAAGGCCAGCAAGTGTTAGCCAAGCCGTGATCTGCTGGCCGGGGGGAACCTCATTACTGAAAGAAGATAGTAATTGTCGCCAGCGCCGTTTGAGTTGGATTTTAGACAATACGATTCCACCAACACTCATGGCTCGGGATCAAGAATCCTCTCTTGGACTCAGGCAAAAAGTGTGGGTCAATGAACAAGGTTTACAAGTGGCGGCGGATTGCCCGAATGCGGAAGAAAAAGAGATCCATTTATGGCCGATCACTGTAGAGTCATGGTTGCCGGCAAGTGAAAAACGGGTAAATCGACTACCTAAACCAGATACGGCATGTCCGCCATTGAACCTTGAAATGCCACCATTGTTAATTTCTGGGATCCGCGAAGGGGAAGTTCTCCAGCGTTTACCCGGAAAAACCAGTTTAGACCTGCGTTTACTCACTCAAGGTGGGCAAGGACAAAAATGGTGGTTTTTAAACGGTGAGCAAGTGAACAATACAGAGCAAAATGGGGCAATTTTGCTGACGCTCGAAAAAAGTGGAAACTACCAAATATCGGTCTTAGATATGAGTGGACAGGTGACTGCTATCAACTTTAAGGTGAAGTGATAGCATAAAACAGTGACTTAATTAAAAAGTTAGCATTTTTTGCTATAAAAAGATTAACAAAATGTTGTTGTGACTGTAGGAAATTGTAATCCAAGCCCCTATAATCAACGCCCTATTTTTCTGCTTCCTAACATCAGGAATAGAAATAATATAAAAACTACAACAGACACATATTCTTGGTTCTTCATATGCCCCTCTTGAAATCCTAGTGGGAACATTGGGTTAAGTAAGAGAAATAAAGCAGAGAATAAAGAGTAAAAGTCAAGTCAATCGCTAAGAGGTTATTTATGGCTGTTCAACGTACATTTTCTATCATCAAACCAAACGCAGTTAAGAAAAACGTCATCGGTGCAATTTACAACCGTTTTGAAAGCGCAGGCTTCAAAATCGTTGCAGCTAAAATGATGCACCTGACTCGTGAACAAGCTGAAGGCTTCTACGCTGAGCACAAAGGTCGTCCTTTCTTTGATGGTCTGGTTGAATTCATGACTTCTGGTCCAATCATGTTACAAGTGTTAGAAGGCGAAAACGCAATTCAACGTCACCGTGACCTGATGGGCGCAACTAACCCAGACAACGCATTAGCAGGTACTTTACGTGCTGATTACGCTGACAGCTTCACTGAAAACGCAACTCACGGTTCAGACTCTGAAGAATCTGCTGCACGTGAAATCGCGTATTTCTTCGCTGCTGACGAAATCTGCCCACGCTAAGGCGTTCTCAATAATGCATTAGCATTATTGTTATAATATTTGTACAATATGTCGCCCTGTTAATTATTGCGTTAACAGGGTGATTTATTTTTAGTCGTCCTGACTAATCGCAATCCCTATTTTACGTCGTGCTTTTCGCACTGCCGAAAGTGTAATAACGAGGCAAACTCAATGTCTGATATGACTACTAATGCACAGTGTGCAACTCCTTCTGCTGTATCTGTTACGCCAGAAAAAAACGATCAACCGCAAAGAAATAATCAAAAAATCAATCTACTGGACTTAAACCGTAAACAGATGCGCGAATTTTTTGCTGAGCTCGGCGAAAAGCCTTTCCGTGCAGATCAAGTTATGAAGTGGATTTACCACTATTGTTTCGATGATTTCGATCAAATGACCGATATCAACAAGGTGCTTCGTGCCAAATTAAAAGAAGTCGCGGAAATTCGTGCGCCGGAAGTTGCTGATGAGCAACGTTCATCGGATGGCACAATTAAGTGGGCTATCAAAGTGGGTGATCAACTGGTTGAAACGGTGTATATCCCTGAAGCTGATCGCGCAACACTGTGTGTCTCTTCTCAAGTTGGCTGTGCACTGGAATGTAAATTCTGTTCTACCGCGCAGCAAGGTTTTAACCGTAACTTACGTGTTTCCGAAATCATCGGACAAGTTTGGCGTGCGGCTAAAATCATCGGTTCGCTGAAGTCTAGCGGTCGTCGTCCTATCACCAACGTGGTGATGATGGGGATGGGTGAGCCGTTATTGAACTTAAATAATGTGGTTCCTGCGATGGAAATCATGTTAGATGATTTTGGTTTTGGCTTGTCAAAACGCCGAGTGACTATTTCAACATCAGGGGTTGTTCCTGCGTTGGATAAACTGGGCGATATGATTGATGTGGCGCTGGCAATTTCGCTGCATGCGCCAACAGATGATGTACGTGATGAAATCGTACCAATCAATAAGAAATATAATATCGAAACATTCTTAGCCAGTGTGAATCGTTATTTAACAAAATCCAATGCGAATGCGGGACGTGTCACAGTCGAGTACGTCATGCTTGATCATATCAATGATAGCGTTGAGCAAGCGCACCAATTAGCGGAATGCTTGAAAAACACGCCGAGTAAAATCAACTTAATCCCATGGAACCCGTTCCCAGGTGCTCCCTATGGTCGTAGCTCCAATAGCCGCATTGACCGTTTCTCTAAAGTATTGATGGAATACGGTTTTACCACTATAGTTCGCAAGACTCGCGGTGATGATATTGATGCTGCATGTGGACAGCTTGCAGGTGATGTGATTGATAGGACGAAACGAACCTTGAAAAAACGCCTTGCTGGGGAACCTATCCAGGTTAAATCAGTCTGATATATAGATAATATCTAATCAGTTGGTTAGCTTATGATTCAGGGCGTTTTATGGTTAGGCAAAACGTCCTGGTTCGCCTACAATAGTTAAAGCGGCATATCATGTTTATTGTTGTTGAAAACTATGACGTACGCAGACGGGTAAGGTGGCGTAAAATCCACTTTATATTTATTAAACTTGGAAACAGTGTTGCCAGCAAATGACTATCGAAAATAATACCGAACAAACTTCTCTCACTGTAGGACAATTATTATCCCGAGCGCGTGAACATATGGGTTTAACGCAAGAAGCGGTTGCGGAGCGACTGTGTCTTAAAGTGAGTACGGTAAAGGAAATAGAACAAGATATTCATCCTGCGGGTGTTGAACCGACGTTTTTACGTGGTTATATTCGTCTGTATGCGAGAATGGTTGGAATTCCTGAGAATGACATCAATTCCCTCTTGAAAAGTGATGTTCCCGCACAGGCCCCGAATGTTTCTCCAATGCAAAGTTACTCATTAGGCAAAAAGCGCAAAAAACGTGAAGGTTGGCTAATGAAATTGACTTGGTTGATCGTCATTATTTTGATTGCGATGATTGGTATCTGGTGGTGGCAAGACCATAATGCGCAACAAAAAGATTTGCTGACGATGGCTAACCAAAATGACTTAGTGCTGACTCAGCAAGATACGAGTAGTGAGCCTGTTAGCAATGTCACTGTTGATGCACCGCTTGCGAACAACAATAGTGCCGAACAGGCAGAGCCTGCTCCCGTCTTAACGGATGCCCAAGCAACCACGACGAATACTGAGACAGATGGCGTAAAAACGATCCCTCTGCCGAATGCGCCACAAACTATCCCTTCCGTTGATAGAGTCCAAGCGGATGCGACTCAAACAGCAGATATGCCAGCAGTAACGAGCAATGGCTTAACGTTGAATTTCTCTGGTCAGTGCTGGTTAGAAATTCGTGACGCAAATAATAAAGTGTTATTCAGCGGCATGAAAAATAGTGGCGATAAACTTGAACTTGATGGGGCGCAACCTTACCGTTTAAATATTGGGGCTCCGGCGAATGTCACGGTGCAATTCCAAGGTAAAGACGTTGATTTAAGCCGCTTTATCAAAGCGAAACGTTCCGCGAAATTTAAGCTGCCAGAAGCATAAAAATGTAACGAATTGAAAGAAGCAAACTCTATCCTAAAACACTCTTTGTGATAGTTTATAGTTTGCTTTCTTGTGTATAGTGGGGCGCGTTAAAGCAATGACCATACACTATGCCATGATATTAAAGAGCGCCATGGTATTAATGAGCACATGGATGTTCGGAGAATTAAACTAAAATGCATAACGAATCACCAATCAAAAGACGTAAATCCACGCGTATTTATGTAGGTAATGTTCCTGTCGGTGACGGCGCACCTATCGCTGTTCAATCAATGACCAATACCCGTACAACTGATGTTGAAGCCACTGTCCGCCAAATTAAAGCGCTTGAGCGCGTTGGGGTGGACATTGTGCGTGTATCTGTTCCAACAATGGATGCAGCAGAAGCCTTTAAGCTCATCAAACAGCAAGTTGAGGTACCTCTGGTCGCTGATATCCATTTTGACTACCGTATTGCCCTAAAAGTCGCAGAATATGGCGTTGACTGCCTACGTATCAACCCTGGCAATATCGGCAGTGAAGAACGAATTCGTCAAGTTGTTGATTGTGCTCGCCATTACAATATTCCGATCCGTATCGGTGTGAATGGGGGATCGCTAGAAAAAGATATTCAAGAGAAATACGGTGAACCAACGCCGGAAGCTCTAGTTGAATCGGCAATGCGCCATGTGGATATTCTGGATAGGCTCAACTTTGACCAATTCAAGGTTAGCGTCAAAGCGTCCGATGTCTTCCTTGCGGTAGGATCTTATCGTTTATTGGCACAAAAAATTGATCAACCTCTTCATCTAGGGATCACAGAAGCGGGCGGCGCACGTTCAGGTTCAGTGAAATCGGCTATCGGTTTAGGTATGCTGCTCTCGGAAGGGATTGGGGATACATTACGTATTTCTCTCGCAGCAGATCCTGTTGAAGAAGTTAAAGTCGGTTTTGATATCCTCAAATCATTGCGTATTCGTTCTCGGGGCATCAACTTTATTGCTTGCCCAACATGCTCACGTCAAGAATTTGATGTGATTGGCACAGTGAATGCGTTAGAACAGCGACTGGAAGATATTATTACGCCAATGGATGTGTCTATCATCGGTTGTGTCGTGAATGGTCCAGGAGAGGCGGAAGTCTCTACCTTAGGTGTTGCGGGTGCGAAAACCAAAAGTGGATTCTACGAAGATGGTGTTCGTCAAAAAGAGCGTTTTGATAATGACAACATTATTGACCAGTTAGAAGCCAAAATTCGTGCCAAAGCGGCAATGCTGGACGAAAGCATGCGAATAAATGTTAATCAAATCGAAAAATAATAATTAGAAACTGGCTCCTCATGAGTCAGTTTTTCTATTTATGCCCGTGATTAGCGGTGTTAATCACGGTAATTTTTTCTTAAAATTACGCCATAGCGACCAAAATCAACAGATAATTCCCGATTCCTCGGTGGATTTGCAGTTTGTTGATTGAACCTGATGACATTTCGCTCTTATAATCGACCTTATGTAATTCTGAAAATAGAGAAATAAAGTGGGAAAAAATATCCAAGCCATTCGCGGCATGAATGACTATTTGCCAGCAGATACTAGAGTGTGGCAAAAAATCGAAGCAACATTGAAAAATATCTTACAAGGTTATGGTTTCAGTGAAATTCGTACCCCGATTGTAGAGCAGACCCCGTTATTTCGTCGGGCGATTGGTGAAGTGACTGACGTTGTTGAAAAAGAGATGTACACCTTCAATGACCGTAACGAAGAGAGCCTCACACTGCGCCCAGAAAATACCGCAGGTTGTGTCCGTGCCGGTATTGAGCATGGTTTGCTGTACAATCAGGAACAGCGCTTGTGGTATTTAGGACCTATGTTCCGTTATGAGCGTCCACAGAAGGGGCGTTATCGCCAATTTCATCAACTTGGCGCTGAGGTTTTTGGTCTAGCAGGTCCTGACATTGATGCTGAAGTCATCTTAATGACTGCCCGCTGGTGGCGTGCACTTGGGATCAGTGAGCATGTGACTCTTGAGCTTAACTCAATCGGTTCATTAGACGCGCGTGCAAACTATCGCGACGCATTAGTGGCGTTCCTTGAACAGCACAAAGATAAACTGGATGAAGATTGTAAACGCCGTATGTATAGCAATCCTCTGCGTGTTTTGGATTCTAAAAACCAAGACATCCAAGCATTATTAAATGATGCTCCTGCTCTGTTTGACTATCTTGATGCAGAATCCCGTGAGCACTTTGAAGGTCTGTGCAAGTTACTAGATAACGCGGGTATTCAATACCGAGTTAACCAGCGCCTAGTTCGTGGTTTAGATTACTATAACCGCACGGTATTTGAGTGGGTCACTACCGCGTTAGGCTCACAAGGCACTGTCTGTGCTGGTGGTCGTTATGATGGTTTAGTTGAACAACTGGGCGGTCGTGCGACGCCAGCAGTGGGTTTTGCTATGGGCATGGAACGTATGGTTCTGCTCGTACAAGAGGTGAACCCAGAATTTACAGCGGACACGTCAGTTGCAGATGTGTATCTGGCTTCATTTGGTGAAAATAGCCAACAAGCTGCGTTATTAATTGCAGAGAAAGTCCGTGATGAGTTACCAACCTTACGTTTAATGACTAACCACGGTGGCGGCAACTTTAAGAAACAACTCGCTCGTGCCGATAAGCAAGGGGCGAAAATTGCCCTGATCTTAGGTGAAGACGAAATTAACAATAGCCAAGTGACGTTGAAAGACTTACGTACTGGTGAGCAAGAAACTATTTCACAGCAACTCGTGGCATCGCGTATCGCTGCGCTGTTAGGTTAAGGAGAGACAAGTGGAAGTCTATACAAACGAACAAGATCAAGTTGATGCGATCAAACGTTTTTTCGCGAATAACGGCGTTGCATTAGTTGTTGGGCTGGTAATTGGTGTCGGTGGTGTATTTGGTTGGAACTATTGGCAATCACACAAGTCGAATGTGTTGCAAGAAAGCGCAGCAAAATACGAAGTGGTGAATACACAACTGCGTTCAGGCTCAGCTGAAGGTATTCAAGCTGCGCAAAAATTTGCAGCAGAAACTAACGATGTTTACAGTGCAATGACTGGACTGGAACTGGCGCAAGTTTTTGCTGATAAAGGCGATTTAGCCGGTGCTGAGAAAGCACTGACGGACGCATTAGCGAAAGCAAAAACTGTTGATATGCAAGATGTGATTAATCTGCGTTTAGCACGTATCCAACTTGCGCTCGGTAATGCAGATGCAGCGCTTGCTTCAGTTGCAAAGATTCAAGGTAAGTCATGGCAAGCTACGGCACAGGATGTCCGTGGGGATGCTTTACTCCAGAAGGGTGATAAATCCGGCGCTAAAGCGGCATACACTCAGGGGTTAGAAAGTGAAGGTTCTCAATCACTCAGAGGCATTTTGACTCTGAAATTGAACAACGTATCTAATTCATAAGAAGAAAGGAAACGACACACTATGCAGTTGCGCAAAACTCTTTTGGTAGGCCTGGTTGCTTCAGCTTTACTTGCCGGTTGTTCCAGCGAAACTGATTCTATTGTGATGGCGCCATTACCACAGGTTGAGAATCAATTTACACCTTCAATTGTTTGGGATAAGTCCGTTGGTAATGGTGTTGAGCAGTTCTATTCTGAACTCTCTCCAGCATGGGATGGCTCGGCAGTTTATGCTGCGGATCGCAAAGGTTTAGTTAAAGCGCTTGAGCTTGAAAGCGGCAAAGAGCTGTGGTCTGTCGATTTATCGAAACGTACTGGTTTTCTTTCTGCCAATTTATCTGCGTTACTGTCTGGTGGTTTGACCATCTATGATGACAAAATTTTCATCGGCACTGAGCGTGGTACAGTTATCGCGCTGAATAAAGAAAACGGTGAAGTGCTATGGGATGTGGAAGTGGCGGGCGAAGCCCTATCCAAACCAGTCGTTAATGGCGATATGGTTATCATCCACACTAGCAATGGTCAATTACAGGCACTGGATACCGCGACTGGCGCGATTAAGTGGACTGTGAATATGGACACTCCATCGCTTTCATTACGTGGTGAGTCTGCGCCTGCGGTTGCATTTGGTGCCGCTATTGTTGGTGGTGATAATGGTCGAGTTAGTGCGGTTCTGTTGTCTCAAGGTCAGCTGATTTGGCAGCAACGTATCTCTCAAGTCACCAGCTCAACAGAAATTGGTCGTTTGAATGATGTGGACATGACGCCAGTTATTGATGATGGCAAAGTGTATGCAATTGCTTACAACGGCACATTAGCTGCGTTAGATATGCGTTCCGGTCAGATGTTGTGGAAACGTGATTTGGGTTCTATCAACGACATGGTGTTATCGGGTGATAACTTATATTTAGTTGACCAAACGGATCGCGTTCTTTCTGTTCGTAAGAGTGATGGTGTGACGTTATGGACTCAAGACCAGCTGCTTAACCGCGGATTATCGGCACCAGAAGTTTATAATGGCTACATCGTTGTGGGTGACAAAGAAGGTTACTTACACTGGCTAGATACCAGCACTGGCGGATTTGTGGCACAGAATAAATTGAACAGTTCAGGGATCCACAGCCGTCCTGTCATTGCAAGTGATAAACTGATGGTTCAGGCAAGAAACGGAACAGTTTACCTGTTAACACGTTAATTTCCTGACAAGCAGACAATTTATCGATAAAATAAACGGTTCCTGAATACAGGGGCCGTTTCGTTTTTTTGTTTTCTGAGTTTAAGCCTCAGAATTCTATCAGTTAATTAAAGTTGTGAGGCACTTAAGAATGATACCCGTCGTAGCGCTGGTTGGGCGTCCAAACGTAGGAAAATCCACGTTATTTAATCGATTAACCCGTACCCGTGACGCACTTGTAGCGGACTTTCCCGGTCTGACTCGTGATCGTAAATATGGTCGTGCAGAAGTTGAAGGGCACGAATTTATTATTATCGACACGGGTGGTATCGATGGTACAGAAGAGGGCGTAGAAACCCACATGGCGGCACAGTCGCTCCAAGCGATTGAAGAAGCTGATGTTGTCCTCTTTATGGTAGATGCCAGAGCGGGATTAATGCCTGCGGATGAAGGCATCGCTAAACACTTACGCAGCCGCAAGAAAAAAACCTATTTAGTTGCCAACAAGACTGATGGTATTGATGCCAATATCGTTGTTGGTGATTTTTATTCACTGGGTCTGGGGGAAATCTACCCGATCGCCGCATCTCATGGTCGTGGTGTAACTCAGCTAATTGAGCACTCTTTAAAACCTTTCATTGAGGTTGAAGACGAAGAAATTGAACTCACCGACGAAGAAGCTAACGCAGCTTATTGGGCGGAGCTTGAAGCGGAAGGTGAACTTTCTGAAGAAGATGAAGACGATTTCGATCCCTCTACGTTACCGATTAAACTGGCGATTGTCGGACGCCCAAATGTGGGTAAATCAACGCTGACGAACCGTATTTTAGGTGAAGATCGCGTTGTTGTCTTTGATATGCCGGGGACGACCCGTGACAGTATTTATATCCCAATGGAGCGTGATGAGCGTGAATATATTCTCATCGACACTGCTGGGGTTCGTAAGCGTGGTAAAGTCACCGAAACGGTTGAAAAATTCTCGGTGATCAAAACGCTGCAAGCGATTGAAGATGCGAACGTTGTACTTCTGGTCATCGATGCGCGTGAAGGTATTTCTGACCAAGATCTTTCCCTGTTAGGTTTTATCTTGAACGCAGGTCGTTCACTGGTTATTGCAGTGAATAAATGGGATGGAATGAAACCTGAAGATCGCGAGCACGTTAAAGATATGCTGGAGCTACGTCTTGGGTTTGTGGACTTTGCACGTATTCACTTTATCTCTGCATTGCATGGCAGTGGTGTCGGTAACTTGTTTGAATCGGTACAAGAAGCTTATGAGTCAGCAACTCGTCGCGTCGGTACTGCACTGTTAACCCGTATCATGAAAATGGCAGAAGATGAGCACCAGCCACCACTGATTCGTGGTCGCCGTGTGAAAATGAAATACGCCCATGCTGGGGGCCATAACCCGCCAATCGTCGTGATCCACGGTAACCAAGTCTCTGATTTACCCGATAGCTATAAGCGCTATTTAATGAACTATTTCCGCCGTTCATTAAATGTGATGGGAACGCCAATTCGTATTCTATTCAAAGAGGGTGAAAACCCATATGCGGATAAGAAAAACAAATTGACGCCAACTCAGCTACGTAAACGTAAACGCTTAATGCAGCATTTGAAAAAGCGTTAATAGCGAACTGTTCGCGCGATAAACAGACCAAAGCCGTAACGTAAATGTGTTGTTACGGCTTTTTCTTATTAATAATCGGCACTCCCACAGCCCTAAAAATTAACGTTGTTTTAATGACTGAGGAAAACCATGGAAATCAATTCAACCACACGCCTGAATAAATACATTAGCGAGAGCGGTATCTGCTCTAGACGTGAGGCTGACCGTTATATCGAGCAAGGTCATGTTTTTATTAACGGTAAACGTGCAGGGATCGGCGACCAAGTTTCTGCTGGAGACGTGGTGAAGGTTAATGGGCAGCTGATTGAGCCGCGCAATGAAGAAGATTTAGTGTTAATTGCCTTAAATAAGCCGGTTGGGATCGTGAGTACTACGGAAAGCGGCGAAAAAGACAACATTGTGGATTATGTCAATCACAGCACTCGTATCTTCCCAATTGGTCGCTTAGATAAAGATTCCCAAGGGTTGATATTCCTGACGAACCACGGTGACTTGGTGAATAAAATTTTACGAGCTGGCAATGACCACGAGAAAGAATATATTGTCACCGTCAATAAACCTGTGACGGATGAGTTTATTCGCGGTATGGGTGCCGGAGTGCCTATCTTAGGAACGATGACTAAGAAATGTAAGGTCAAAAAAGAAGCCCCTTTTGTTTTCCGTATTACGTTAGTCCAAGGTTTAAACCGTCAAATTCGTCGTATGACAGAGCATTTTGGTTATGAAGTCACTAAGCTAGAGCGTGTGCGGATCATGAATGTGAGACTGACAGGCATTCCTGTGGGTGAATGGCGTGATTTGACGGATGATGAGCTTATTGAATTGTTTAATCTGATTGAAAAATCAGAATCGGATGTTAAACCAAAAAAAGCTGCAAAACCTCAAGCACGTACCGGTAATAGCAAGTCATCGGGAAAACAAGGCTCCGGTAGTCAAAAACCTAAGGTAAATGCAGAACCACCGAAAAAGAAATTTACCCAGCCTGGACGTAAAAAGAAAAAACGTTAATTGAATTCAGAAGTGAAAAAAGGTTGAGAATAAGTGAATTAACTGCATTCTTGACCTTTTTTTATTATGTTAGGTAAAAGTCAGCCTCTCTGTGGGCCGACAATAATCGATAAATCACAAATTAGAACTTAGTTTAATTTTAATCCTACATCCAACCAGCTTTGGCGAGTTGCCAATTCAATTTTCTCATCAAAGAGATTTTTTGCTGAACGGACTGTGGCATTAGCAAATTCAATAAATGTCGCCGTATTTGACACGCTAGGATCAGAGACTGCCGCCACCCATATTTTGCCTGCAACTTCCCAAGAGTATCCTCCCAGTTTTGTTGCCAATAAATAGAAGGCTTTGTTTGGAATACCTGAATTGATATGAACACCACCATTATCAACATATCGTGGTAAATTTCGGTATTGATCCATATGGCCGACTTGTGGGTCTTGGTTTGATTTTGTGAAATAGTAGGCGGTTCCCGGCGCTTTCATTGAGCGTAAAGCAGGTCCTTTTTTCTTGTCGATGAATAATTTTTCACCCAGTAACCAGTTAGATTGCTCCGCGGTTTGTTTTTGAACATATTGCTTCACCATGATACCTAATACGTCAGCAACAGATTCATTTAATGCGCCGGATTGGTCAACATAGTCAAAATCAGCCTGGGAGCTAATAAATCCATGTGCAAGCTCGTGAGCGATTATATCAATATCGTTGTAGAAGGGACCAAAAACTGTTCCATCACCATCCCCAAAGAAAATAGCTTGAGAATTCCAAAATGCATTGGCGTAGTTTTTATCATAATGGATAACCGCATTGATATCAGCATCACAACCAAACATCTGATCAATATTGAGTTTCTCCTTGAGGAATGAGCGGATCAGTCCAATGGCGTCAAATACGCGATGGGCTGGCTCGGTTGGCGCTACCTTATCCTCCTCTCGCATGATGATTGCAAAATCGCTATGTGCCATATGCTCATCGGCAGGCATTTCTTCGCGGCGACAAATCGGTAGGCTAGAGTGATTATGTGTGTAGTTTTCTACGCGTTGCTGTGCATCGCGGATCAGGCGATTGTAGGTTCCTCCCGTTATATTACAAGCGCTAGATAATAACTGACGTTGATAACTCGCATCTTCATGTGTATAAGTGCGGCTCATAATGTCATTGATATGGAATAATGTAGATTTTAAATTATTACACAGGCTTTCTTGGTAGAAGTGTGAAATTAAGCTAGGTGATAATAGTGAACGACCAAGTATTTGACTCATTTAGAACTCCATTTTGTTTGACGAAATGGAATCATAAACGGTTGTGATTTTATTGTAACTACATGATAATTAAGCTATTAAATCAATATCTGCTAATTTTTATTAGAAAAACCAGCAGATAAAAATCTGATTAATTACAAAAGTTTGTATTATTTATTATGCACGAGCCAATTTTTACCAGTGATTAAGAAATCAGTATATAGCTTAGCCTCTGGGCTGCCTTCTTCAGGATGATAATCGTATTCCCAGCGGACTAAAGGTGGCATGGACATTAGAATGGATTCAGTACGTCCACCACTTTGCAAGCCGAAAAGGGTGCCTCTATCCCAAACGAGGTTAAACTCGACATATCGCCCTCGACGATATAACTGGAATTGGCGTTCACGCTCGCCCCAAGGTATTTCACGACGTTTTTCCACGATGGGAACATAAGCTTGTAGAAAGCCATTTCCAACATCTTGGGTGAAAGCAAAACAGGTTTCAAAGTCCCATTGATTTAGGTCATCGTAGAATAGACCACCGATACCCCGCGGTTCATTCCGATGTTTTAAAAAGAAATAGTCATCGCACCATTGTTTAAACTTAGGGTATACCTCATCACCATAAGGCGCACATAATGCATTAGCGACAGAGTGCCAATGTACAACGTCCTCTTCAAAACCGTAATAAGGGGTTAAGTCGAATCCGCCGCCAAACCACCATACGGGCTCCATCCCTTCTTTTTCGGCAATAAAAAAGCGCACATTAGCATGAGTCGTAGGAATATAAGGATTGAGAGGATGAATAACTAATGAAACACCCATCGCTTGATAACTACGACCTGCTAATTCTGGGCGGTGTGCGGTGGCTGATGCGGGCAGTTTTTCACCTTTTATATGTGAAAAGTTAACACCGGCTTGTTCAAACAGAGCACCTTGAGTTAAAACTCGGCTGCGCCCACCTCCGCCTTCTGCTCGCTCCCATGTTTGTTCGAGGAACGTTTCTTTGCCGTCTAACGCTGTTATTTTCTGGCAAATAGTATCTTGCAAGCTTTGCAAATAGGCTTTTACACGGTCAATATCTGGGTAATTCATTGTTTTTAAATAGAACCATTGGGAGAAAGAAAATGAGTAAAGTATACCCCGTTGAGGTAAAAAAGGCATATTGATTATTGATTGTGTATCAAAAGCAGTGATAATGGCAGGAAGTTTAGCTCAAACGGACAAAATGATGGAAATACGCATATTTCGCCAAAATGATTATGAAGATGTGCTGACGTTGTGGGAACGCTGTCAATTGAATGAAATTTCAGGGGATCCTGAACTAGATATTGAGCGTAAATTGCAATGTGGCGCGGATCTTTTCTTAGTTGCCGAGGTATCCGGTGAAGTGGTTGGCACTATCATGGGGGGATACGATGGGATTCGGGGAAGCGCAGTCTATTTAGCTGTTCATCCTGAATATCGTGGGCGTGGTATTGCCAATGCGTTAGTGAGCCGTTTAGAGAAAAAATTGATTGCCCGAGGTTGTGGCAGAATTGAGCTGTTGGTCAACGAAGAATCTGATGCAGCAATCTGTATGTTTGAAAAAATGTTGTATGAAGAAGAGCAAGCCGAGCGTTTAATTTATTCGAAAAAACTGACCCTCGACGTGGATTTTTAAACTGCCAGTGATTATTTTCTTGGCAGTTTAGCTAACTAGCTTGAATTTTTTATTAAATAGACTGTCTCAATATGCATTATATGACCCGCTAAAGAGGATGGTATGTCCCAAAACGCATTCGTAACCCTATTTAAAGTTTCTTTGCTTGGTGGCGCAGTGATGCTATCAGGCTGTGCTGGAAAAAGTTTTTTCTCTCCATCAACCTGGTTTCACAGCCCATTGATGATTTCTGATGCGGGTGTTGGTGCCATCACCAGCCTGACACCGATGGATCGTGACGTGATTAATAACCAGCTTGATGATCGTTATGTTGTACGTGGCGGTATGCAACTTGAAAATGGTGAAATGATATCTGTATTTCAAGCCATGAAAGATTTAGACGTTGCAGTGGAAGTCTTTGGACCCGAAAAAGGCACCGTTTCACGTATTGTGGTTAATGACCCGGATATGCTGACGGAATGGGATACTCAAATTGGTACTGAGTTTGGTGATATTTATCAGAAAGCTTATGGTTCATGTTCCCTTGGGGAAGCCGTCGATAATATTCCTACGGTACTGTGTGTTGCGCCACAAAGTAGCAAAGTGGTCTACAAATTTAGTGGTAAATGGCAAGGTCCTGATAATTTAATGCCAGCTGATGAAGTATTGAAGACATGGAAGGTGTCACAAATTATTTGGCATAAATAAATTACGAATACATGTACCGTAAGTTTTTGGATTGTAGAAAACAATAACTTACGGTTTTAATTTATTGCTAACACTGATATTTATCTTTTCCTCACGTCAAACCCTTCTGAATGACCTAGACTGATTAACTCTTGCGTTAAAACAAGGTGAAAATCATGATTAATGCGATAAACTATTTTAAAGTATAGGTTTGTGTAATTTATTCATTCTAAGGGGTTTATGCATGTCTCATTCCCAAAGTGGTATTTTGAAGGAACATAGTCGTTTCGGCATTTTTATTGAAGCCATGGTGACTGGGTCACTAGAAGAGGTTAAATCAGGATGCAAAGTTTTTGTTGATGAATTAACCAAACTGCAAGCAAAATTCCCCGATGATCGTCTTGGCGCGGTGATTGCATTTGGCTCTGAGGTGTGGAAGCAATTAGGGCACGCGAGCGTGGCGCCGGAATTAAAACCATTTCGTACGTTAGGTAAAGGATTAGCGCCAGCCACTCAGCGCGATATGCTGATTCACATTCAATCATTACGTCATGATATTAACTTTTCTTTAGCGCAGGCTGCTCTGAAGGCATTTGGGCAATCTATTGAGGTTGTTGAGGAAACTCATGGCTTCCGTTGGGTGGAAGATAGAGACTTAAGTGGCTTTATTGATGGCACAGAAAACCCACAAGGTGAAGAAATCGCTGAAGTCACGTTGATTAATCAAGGCGATGATATTGGTGGTAGTTACGTGATGGTGCAGCGCTATGAGCATGACCTGAAAAAATGGTCTCGTTTTTCTGAGCATGAACAAGAGAAAATGATTGGCCGCACTAAACACGATAGCGTTGAATTAGACGAAGATGCGCGTAATAAAACATCTCATGTTTCTCGCGTGGTGATTGAAGAAGAGGGGGAAGAGCTCTCTATTATGCGCCATAGCCTGCCATACGGCACGGCAAGCGGTAAACATGGTTTATTCTTTATTGCCTACTGCGCAACCATCCATAATATTGAACAGCAATTACTGAGCATGTTTGGTGAAACTGATGGTAAATATGATGATCTGCTACGTATGACTAAAGCCGTTTCTGGCAGTTATTACTACGCGCCATCAATTGAAAGATTATTATCCTTATAATCTTATTGTGATAATTCAAGCTGTCGCGGACAGCGGCAGCTTGAAAGTGTTTACTGATCCGTTTTTTGTAGTCCTTTACGTGCTGCAGCAGAGTGATATTGATCCTCTCGGCACATCCATCATATTTATCCATATCGATATCAACGAATAACCAAAATTTACGCTTAGCAAGTGGTCATGTTTGTTCTCGACATTTTGCCGCAGGATCTTTATGAGCTTTACTCATTACATTAACCTCTTCAATTTCCATCAGATTTTTTAGCTTATTGCTATAACCTCTTTATTATTCCAACTTGATATATCAAATGATGATTGATAACTACAAAGTTATAACCAAAACATATACATTGTTTTTAATTAATGTTTGGGTTTAGTCACAAGTAGGGATCTCATGAAAAAATCAATGTTAAAAAATACGGGGTTAGCGAGTCTGGCGATGTTTTCGTTGATGAGTAGCGCATCCCTAACGGCAGCTGAGTTATTGAACAGCTCTTATGATATTTCACGAGAGCTATTTGCAGCATTAAATCCAGAATTTGAAAAGCAATGGGCGCAGGAAAACCCTCAAGAACCACTGACTATCAAGCAATCCCATGCCGGCTCATCCAAGCAGGCATTAGCGATTTTACAAGGCTTAAAAGCCGATGTGGTGACGTTTAACCAAGTGACGGATGTGCAGATCCTTCATGATAAAGGGCAATTGATCCCTGCAGATTGGCAGGCGCGCTTGCCGAATAACAGTTCGCCTTATTATTCGACAATGGCGTTTTTGGTCCGTAAAGGTAATCCTAAAGGCATTAAAACTTGGGATGACCTTGCACGCAGTGATGTGAAATTAGTTTTTCCAAACCCAAAAACGTCGGGAAATGGTCGTTATACCTACCTTGCGGCATGGGGGGCTTTCAACCAAGAAAATGGAAAAGACAGTCCAAAAACCCGTGAACAAATGCAGCAATTCCTGAAAAACGTCGAAGTTTTTGATACCGGGGGGCGAGGTGCAACGACGTCATTCATTGAACGGGGATTGGGGGATGTCTTAATCAGTTTTGAATCAGAAGTGAATAATATTCGCAGCCAGTACGGTGAATCAGATTATGAAGTGATTGTTCCTCCTGTGGATATTTTGGCGGAATTCCCTGTCACGTGGGTCGATAAAAATGTGCAAAAAAATGGTACAGAGAAAGCCGCGAAAGCGTATTTGAATTATCTGTATAGCCCAGAAGCTCAAAATATTATCACTCGTTTTAACTATCGCGTGAATGATAAGCAAGTCATGGCGGAAAATAAGAGTAAATTCCCAGCAACTCAGTTATTTACGGTGGAGTCTCAATTTGGCAATTGGACGAATGTCATGAATGAGCACTTTTCCACGGGCGGTGAATTCGATCAACTCATGGAACAAGGTCGCCGTTAATGCAGACATCAGGAAAGCGGTTTTTACCGGGTTTCGGACTGACTTTAGGCAGTAGCTTATTTTACGTCTGTTTAATCTTGCTATTGCCTTTAAGCGCGCTTGTTGTGCAGCTTTCCGATATGACATGGCAACAATATTGGGCAGTAATTAGTTACCCTCAGGTTGTTGCGGCCTATAAAGTAACATTACTCGCTGCGCTCGTTGCGAGCTTATTTAATGCGGTCTTTGGAATGTTACTGGCATGGATTTTGACCCGCTATCGTTTTCCTGGACGCTTATTCTTAGATGGACTGGTGGATTTACCCTTCGCATTGCCTACCGCCGTTGCAGGGCTGACCCTTGCAACATTATTTGCGACATCAGGTTGGTATGGTCAGTATCTACATCAGTTTGATATTAAAGTAGTGAATACATGGCTAGGTATTGCAGTTGCCATGGCATTTACCAGTATTCCTTTTGTTGTCAGAACGGTTCAACCGGTTCTGGAAGAGTTAGGTCCGGAATATGAAGAGGCGGCTCAGACCTTAGGGGCAACGCGTTGGCAAACTTTCCGACGTGTGGTGTTACCCGAAGTATCCCCTGCATTAATTGCTGGAACGGTTTTATCTTTTACACGCAGCCTTGGTGAATTTGGTGCGATTATTTTTATCGCCGGAAACATTGCGTGGCAAACGGAGGTGGTCTCCTTAATGATTTTTAGCCAATTACAGCAATTCGATTATCCAGCCGCGAGTGCCATTGCTTCCGTGATTTTAGCCGTGTCATTATTTTTACTCTTTACAGTGAATGTTATTCAAAGCCGTTTTGGTAAACGATTAGGCGGGCACTAATGGGACAAATTACACCGTTTCCGATGACTCAACGTAGAAGCATCAATTGGGGAAAATGGACGCTCATTACGATAGGGCTATTCTTTTCTACTTTGTTATTAGTGGTACCAATTATCTGGATTTTCATCACCGCCTTTCAAAAAGGGTTGGGGGAAGTATTAGCCAATATTGGTAATCCCGATATGCTGCATGCAATTGGACTAACCCTGCTTATTGCATTAATAACGGTACCAGTGAATTTGGTGTTTGGCGTGATGTTGGCGTGGCTTGTAACGCGTTTTCAGTTCCCAGGTCGCCAATTGTTACTGACGTTAGTGGATATTCCTTTTGCTGTTTCTCCGGTCGTGGCGGGGTTGCTCTATTTGTTGTTTTATGGCTCGAATAGTTGGTTTGGCGGCTGGTTAGAAGGGTTTGATATACAAGTCATGTTTTCATGGCCGGGAATGGCATTAGTGACTATTTTTGTGACGTGTCCATTCGTGGTAAGGGAGCTAGTTCCGTTAATGCTGAGCCAAGGAAGCCAAGAAGATGAGGCGGCAACCTTATTGGGCGCATCGGGTTGGAAAATGTTCTGGAGAGTAACGCTCCCCAACATCCGCTGGGCATTACTTTATGGTGTTGTATTAACGAATGCACGAGCTATCGGTGAATTTGGTGCAGTCTCTGTGGTATCTGGTGCTATTCGTGGGGAAACCTATACATTGCCTCTGCAAGTGGAATTACTTCATCAAGATTACAATACCGTCGGCGCATTTACTGCTGCGGCAATTTTAGCGTTATTAGCGATCATCACGTTGATTGTAAAAAGTGCTTTGCAATGGCATTTAAGCCGGCAGCAAACTGAGTCAGGAGCCCATTAATTATGAGTATTGAAATTAATCATGTCGGTAAATTGTTCGGTAGAACGCAGGTGCTGGACAACATCTCATTGGATATCGGCTCAGGGGAAATGGTAGCGTTGTTAGGACCTTCAGGTTCGGGTAAAACCACGTTACTGCGCATTATTGCCGGATTAGAGCAGCAAAGTCACGGTTCGTTACGCTTTCATGGGCAAGATGTTAGCCAAGTACATGCGAAAGACCGGCATGTGGGGTTTGTTTTCCAACATTATGCGCTGTTTCGTCATATGACGGTATTCGAGAATGTCGCATTTGGTTTGACGGTGTTACCGAGAAAACAGCGCCCATCTAAGGCGGTTATTAAGCAAAAAGCCATGGAATTGCTAGAGATGGTGCAACTAGCGCATTTGGCTGAACGGTACCCATCTCAGCTTTCTGGTGGGCAAAAACAGCGGGTAGCGCTAGCAAGAGCATTAGCTGTTGAGCCGCAAATTTTATTGCTGGATGAACCTTTTGGGGCTCTAGATGCTCAAGTGCGTATTGAATTACGTCGTTGGCTACGTCAGCTCCATGAAGAATTAAAGTTTACCAGTGTCTTTGTGACGCACGATCAGGAAGAAGCCATGGAAGTGGCAGATCGGATCGTGGTGATGAGCCAAGGGCATATTGAACAAGTTGGCACCCCGAATGAAATTTGGCAAGCACCTGAAACACGTTTTGTCCTTGAATTTATGGGGGAGGTGAACAAAATTGCTGGGAATATTCGAGGTTCTCAATTGCAGGTCGCGAATTTTACTTTCCCACTGCCTCAAATCAGTGCTCAACAAGGCGATGTTGATGTGTTTATTCGTCCTTGGGATATTCGTTTGCAAAAGCAAGCGGATGAACTTCACCAGCTGCCTGTGAGAGTCATTGAATCAGGACCTAGAGGGCATTTTTGGCAATTAACCGTGCAGCCTTTAGGGTGGAGTGAGGAAACGGTATCTGTGGTATGGCAGGATGCAAATACGGTTCCACTGAGAGGTGAACATTATTATTTAGGAAGCCAGCAGACACAAATTTATCAGGGAAAAGAGCCATTATTTTTCCCCTCTCTTGCTAAAAGCGCGTAGATTTAAAAGGGATGATTGATTTTAGAATTGATTGTTAATTATATTATCAATCAATAAAAAATTATTATAAGGAAAAACACAGTGTCAACGTTGGAACAGTTTATTGGTCATACGCCGTTGGTTCGTCTGCAACGCCTGACCGAAGGTCTGGATGCAGAAATCTGGGTCAAACTCGAAGGTAATAACCCCGCAGGCTCTGTGAAGGATAGGGCGGCTTTCTCAATGATTAACGAAGCGGAAAAACGTGGGGAGATCAAACCAGGGGATACATTAATCGAGGCAACCAGTGGCAATACGGGGATTGCGTTAGCCATGATTGCGGCAGTGAAAGGTTACAAACTGAAATTGCTGATGCCGGACAATATGAGCCAGGAGCGTAAAGCATCGATGCAAGCTTATGGCGCGGAGTTAATTCTAGTCAGCACGACGGTAGGCATGGAAGGCGCGCGAGATTTGGCTCAAGAGATGGCAAACAATGGCGAAGGAAAAGTTCTAGACCAGTTCAACAACCCAGATAATCCGTTGGCACATTTTACAACAACGGGACCCGAGATTTGGCAGCAAACCGCAGGAAGAATCACCCATTTTGTTTCCAGTATGGGAACCACAGGGACAATAACTGGGGTCAGCCGTTATTTAAAAAGCCAATCACCCGATGTGCAGATTGTGGGTTTACAACCCGCTGAAAAGAGTCAAATTCCAGGTATTCGCCGTTGGTCTCCAGAGTATCTACCGGGTATTTTTGATAGTCAGTTAGTCGACCATGTGCTGGATGTGAACCAGCAAGAGGCTGAAGATACCATGAAAGAGTTAGCAAAACGTGAAGGTATTTTCTGTGGTGTGAGCTCCGGTGGTGCTGTTGCGGGAGCTCTGCGGGTGGCAAAAACGAATCCTAAAGCGGTGATTGTCGCGATTATTTGCGATCGTGGAGACCGGTATCTATCAACGGGTGTTTTTGATAAATAAGACATTAATAAACTAAAGTCAGAGTGAAGCTTCCAATAAAAAACCACCAGTATCGATAAGTGACTGGTGGTTTATCATTCAGTGGTTTATTTCAGGTTTAGCGCAATTATTTCTTAATACGCATAATGACGGTTTCACCAACAGTCACTGTACCACTCAATTTATTCAGTTCTTTAATCTCGTCCATGTTTGAAATAACAACAGGCGTTAGAACTGATTTCGCTTTTTCTTCTAACAGAGCTAAGTCAAACTCAATAACGACATCGCCTTTTTTCACAGATTGACCTTCTTCTGCGATGCGTTTAAAGCCTTCGCCTTTAAGTTCAACAGTATCAATACCGAAGTGAACAAACAGTTCGATACCATCATCAGATTCAATTGAAAATGCATGGTTAGTTTCAAAGATTTTACCGATTGTACCATCAACCGGAGCCACAATTTTGTTGCCAGAAGGCTTGATAGCAATACCGTCACCGACAATTTTTTCTGCGAACACAACGTCTGGTACATCTTCAATATTGACGATTTCGCCAGATAATGGCGCGATAATTTCAATATTGCCACTGCTACTCTTGTCTTCCGAAACTAGTGATTTCAGTTTGTCAAACAGACCCATGGACCTTCTCCTAATCGTTTTATATGGGACCGAACTAATGTGCTGCTGTTAGCATAACGTTTTTTCTTGGATAAAGGTATCTACAAGTTTCATCAATTCTTCGGCTGTTGGTTGAGCAAGTGCTTGTTCCGCTAGCGCTTGTGTATCTGCATAATTCGCATTACGAATCAGCTTTTTGATACGAGGAATTGAGATTGCGCTCATACTAAATTCGTCCAGCCCCATGCCTAACAGCAATAAGGTCGCACGTTCATCACCTGCTAATTCACCACACATACCCGTCCATTTACCTTCTGCGTGAGAAGCGTCAATCACTTGTTTAATCAAGTTCAAGACGGCTGGAGACATCGGATTATAAAGGTGAGAAATCAGCTCATTACCACGGTCAACCGCTAAAGTGTATTGAGTGAGATCATTCGTCCCAATACTGAAGAAATCAACTTCCTTCGCCAAATGATGTGCAATAATTGCTGCGGCTGGTGTTTCCACCATAATACCGACTTCAATGGCTTCATCAAAGGCTTTGCCTTCTTCTCGTAGCTGCCCTTTAAGCATCTCAAGTTCTGCTTTCAGTTCCCGAACTTCTTCAACAGAAATAACCATCGGGAACATGATACGCAGTTTACCAAATTTAGACGCCCTTAAAATAGCTCTTAATTGAGAGTGTAGAATTTCTTTGCGATCAAGACAAATACGAATTGCACGCCAGCCGAGGAATGGGTTCTCTTCTTTCGGTAAGTTCATGTATGGTAAGTCTTTATCACCACCAATATCCATGGTACGAACAATGACAGCTTGACTCCCCATGGCTTCTGCTACGGCTTTATAGGCTTGGAATTGCTCTTCTTCTGTAGGTAGAGCATCACGATCCATGAATAAAAACTCAGTACGGTATAGACCCACACCCTCTGCACCATTGCGTTCAGCACCAGCGACATCGCGCACGGTACCAATGTTGGCACAGACTTCGACTTGATGACCATCTAAGGTTATTGCGGGTAAATCCTTTAATTTTGCCAGCTCTTCTTTTTCTTGCAGGTACTCATTTCTGAAGGCTTTCAGTTTGTCAATTTCGCTTTCAGATGGATTGAGATAAATGGTGTTGTTTACGCCATCTAACACAATGAAATCACCGCTTTTCACTTTGCTGGTGGCGTCAGTTGTACCGACGATAGCAGGGATTTCTAGTGAACGAGCCATGATAGAGGTATGAGAAGTACGACCACCGAGGTCAGTGATGAAGCCTAAAACTTTGTCTAAGTTCAACTGAGCGGTTTCGGATGGGGTTAAATCAGGTGCAACTAAAATAACTTCCTCGGTGATTGCGCTTAAATCAACAATTGGAATATTAAGGATGTTTTTGAGTAAACGCTTACCGATATCACGCACGTCTGCTGCACGTTCTTTTAAGTATTCATCATCTAGCGCTTCGAGTGCTTGTGCTTGGTCTTCGATGACCGAATAAACGGCAGCATCCGCTGTTTTTTTATCGCCTTTGATGAGGGAGACAATTTCTTGCTCTAACTCTTCATCTTCCAGCAGCATGATATGACCTTCAAAAATCTCAGCTTTTTCCGCACCAAGATTTTTTTCTGCTTTCTCTTTGATAAGGCTAAGCTGCTCAGCTGATTTGTTTCGTCCATCAATGAAGTTTTGGATCTCTTTATCGATTTGCTCGTCAGTAATTTTACGGGTGCTGACAACAATAGGATCTTCTTTGAGGATGAGAGCCTGACCAAAAGCAAAACCTGGGGATACTAAAATTCCTGAAATCATAATATTACCTTACTACTGATAGGAGTTTTGATGTTGCAGAGACAACAGTAGATATAAGTGATTAAGCAGGCGCCCCCGAATAATGTATTCAGGGACGGGGAATTATTACGTTAAAACAAGATGGCAGAGTGGAAAATTATTCTAACTCGCCCATCAGTTTAACTAAAAACTCAACTGCTTGTTGCTCGTCTTCACCTTCAGCAGAAATGGTGACTACTGTACCTTGAGTTAAACCTAAAGTTTGTAGTTTAAACAGACTTTTTGCGCTCGCTGATTTACCGCCTGAGCTCAAGGTGATATCAGAAGTGAATGCTTTTGCTTCTTTAACGAATTGAGCCGCAGGGCGAGTATGTAAACCATTAGGTGCTGTAATAGTAACTTCTTGCTGGAACATAATATTTCCTCAGTGATTTTAAGTTTTTTATGATGACACAGCCTATTGTAGATGAAATATGCTGTACATGCGTATAGTTTAGATTATCAATGATTCATCTGGTTTGCTACTTTGTTTGGTATCAACCAAATTATCATTTTTTTAGCTTATGTATCACACCACGCTTTTGGTGGGTATTCTGCATTTCAGAACATAAGTGACCAAAAAGTGATTAATTTCGAGGTGTGAAATAATTACTATGTTTAATACTAAACACCGGATAATAAATCATCTCAATCCGTGCTAATTTATGATCTCACCCACAAAAAAAGCACCTAACTGGTGCTTTTTTAACGTAATGTTAACTTAGCGTTTATTATTCTGCATTAATATCGGCAAACAAGGCAGTGGATAAGTAGCGCTCTCCGGATGAAGGCAAAATAACCACAATATTTTTACCTTTATATTCAGGTAAAGCGGCCAGTTTTACTGCTGCTGCAATTGCTGCACCTGATGAAATCCCGGCTAAAATACCTTCTTTTTCCATGAGTTCACGTGCGGTTGAAATGGCTTCGTCATCGCTAATTTGAAGGACTTTGTCGATAATAGAGAGGTCTAAGTTACCTGGAATAAATCCAGCACCAATCCCTTGAATTTTATGGGGACCGGGTTTGATCTCTTCACCTGCTAGCGCTTGTGTAATGACTGGGGAGGTCGTTGGCTCTACCGCGACCATAACCACGTCTTTTTTCCCTTTGGTGTGTTTTAAATAACGCCCGATGCCAGTAATTGTTCCACCGGTACCGACGCCTGACACGACAACATCCACGTTTCCATCGGTGTCATTCCAAATTTCAGGACCGGTTGTTTTTTCGTGAATTTCAGGGTTGGCGGGGTTGCTAAATTGTTGAAGTAACAGATATTTATTAGGATTGCTATTGACGATCTCTTCCGCCTTGGCAATCGCACCTTTCATGCCTTTTGCTCCTTCAGTCAGGATCAGATTTGCGCCAAGGGCTTTTAGTAGCTTACGGCGTTCAACGCTCATGGTTTCTGGCATGGTCAATGTTAATTTATAACCGCGCGCAGCGGCCACGTAGGCAAGGGCAATACCGGTGTTTCCGCTGGTTGGTTCTACCAATTCTTTATCTTTTGTCAGGATGCCTTTTTTCTCTGCGTCCCAGATCATGTTTGCGCCGACACGGCATTTTACACTGAAGCTTGGGTTGCGAGATTCCACTTTCGCTAAAATATTTCCATTGCCAAAATGCTGTAAACGCACTAATGGTGTATTTCCAATGGTCAACGAATTATCTTCATAAATTTTGCTCATGGGACATCCTTAAAATTAACGGTTAGCCAAGAATTAGGTGTGCTTTTCACAATTGAATATGAATTCAACATACTCGAACAACTGATTATTGCAAATATGATTTAACGCTAGAATATAACCATAGGTTATTTAAAAACACATTATTATAACCAAGATTGAAAGTATGATGGAGAGCAGAATAGTGAGAAGCGTTGACAGTAGGGATATGCAGGTGGGGTACCTGCATATCCCTAAAAAGTATTAGTAGCGAGCATAACGAGCGCGATAGCGGTCGACCCACATTAATGTTGCTCCACAGACGGCAACAGGCATGATCACTAAGTTCAGAATTGGAATCATCATGAGTAAGCTGACAGCACCACCAAATTGAACATTATTCACGCGGTCTTTTGAGAGCGCTTGCTTCATGTCATTGAATCCAACGCGATGGTTATCAAAAGGATAGTCACAATATTGAATGGACATCATCCATGCGCCGAATAGGAACCATAAAACAGGGGCGACAGTTTGCCCAATCCCTGGGATAAAGAACAGGACCAATAGCACGATAGCGCGTGGTAAATAGTAAGCAATACGCACAAATTCACGTTTAATCATGCGTGGCACATCTTTTAGTAGTTCAGCCATACCTGTATCAGGAGCAGGTTTACCCGTCAGTTCAGCTTCTAAATGCTCGGATAACCAGCCGTTAAATGGCGCCGCAATAATATTGGCGATGGTACTAAAGAAATAGCTAAATACCAGTAAGATAGAAATGACAGCGACGGGCCAAATCAAATAGTCAAGCCATTGTAGCCAGCTAGGAATATAGCTCATGACCTGCTCAATCCATCCACCCAGTTTGCTATATAACCACCAAAAAGCACCACCAAGTAACAGAATGTTTGCTAACAGAGGCAAAAGTACAAAACGTTTAATACCAGGACGAGTGATTAGTCGCCACCCTTGGGAAAAGTAATAAAATCCAGAGTGATTTTTTTGTGGCGAAAATGTCGATTGGGTCATACTTCTTATTATCTCCTTTACGGGTGAGCATGTATCATATAGGTATGAAATTACACTGACTAGTGATAATTTTGTATAAAAAAGCAGCAAATGAAAGCGGAATATTCTCTTTCTTGTAAGAAAATCGTTCTGAGGGTTGCACTTAGAGCAATTGAGAAATAATCTTAAGGTAGTTTCCGCCGTGATGGCATCATTATTCATCAACTAGAGATAGCAGCGATGCAGGATTTGCGTCTAATATTAGTGGTCGTAGGTGCGATAGCGATTGTCGCTTTATTACTGCATGGTTTATGGACCAGCCGTAAAGAGCGCTCTAAGTTATTTCGCGACAGACCTGTAAAACGTAGAAAGAATGACACGCAGGAAAACTCATCTGAATATGATGATTCTGCTTTGTTTACTGAGAATCAACCGACACAAAAGGTCGCTGTTGACGATCAGCCTATCTATATGGTGAAAGAAGAGCCGCGTGTTGAGCCCGTTGTTCAACCTCATATTTCTCCATCTCATACAACGCAACGTGATGCAGAGCCTGAGTTTAATTTAACGGCAGAGCACTCACCGCAACTTGCTCCTAAAGTCGCTAAATCAGTTGCTTCTGAGCCAGTATTTGCTCCACATGCCGATAATCGTCAGGCACCAGAGCAATTAACGATTAATATTGCGGATGATGCTGATGTTCAAGAGCATGTTTCAGAGCCAGTAAGAATTTATCCTGAGCCGGCAACCTCTGTTGCCCCCGTTCAAGAGCGAGCACCTCAATCGCCTGCAACACAAGCTCCAGTTTCTCAGGAAACGGCGCAGTCAGTTGCACATTCTCACGCTGAAGTTGCACAAGAGCCTGAGACTGCATCGACCGAGAAAGCCGCCTCTGCAAGCGAAAAAGAAATTGTTCTGGTACTGCACGTTGCGGCACATCATGGTCAAGTTCTTGAAGGTGAAGCTTTGTTGCAAAGTATTCTTCAGGCAGGTTTCCAATTTGGAGCCATGAATATTTTCCACCGCCATGTGCACCCAGCGGGGTCTGGTCCAGTCCTCTTTAGTTTGGCGAATATGGTGAAGCCAGGCTCATTTGATCCAGAAGCTATGGCTGATTTCACGACGCCGGGTGTCTCTATCTTTATGATGGTGCCATCGTACGGTGAGGCGAGCCAAAACTTTAAACTTATGCTTCAAGCCGCGCAGCGCATCGCATCAGATGCAGGCGGTGTTGTATTGGATGATGAACGAAAAATACTGACACCTCAAAAAATAGAGGTGTATCATGCAAGAATTCGAAATACATTAAGTTAATTAAAACCCCCGACTTAGGGGGTTTTTTATATCTATTGGTGAAACATGACGACGAAAAAAAATCCTGACGCACTCACACAAAAAATAGACGCGTTAAAACAGCAATTGCGCCATCACGAATACCTCTATCATGTTATGGATGCCCCTGAAATTCCCGATGTGGAATATGACAAACTGATGCAAGAGCTCAAGGCGCTTGAAGCAGAACATCCTGAGCTGATCACAACGGACTCACCAACGCAGCGCGTAGGGGCAGCACCTTTAGCGGCATTTGACACTGTTCGCCATGAAATTCCGATGCTTTCTTTAGATAACGTATTTGATGAAGAAAGCTATCTCGCATTTGATAAACGCGTGAAAGACCGACTGCATAACCACACTGAATTAACATTTTGCTGCGAACTCAAATTAGATGGTCTAGCTGTCAGTTTGCTGTATGAAAATGGTGAGTTAGTTCAAGCGGCAACCCGTGGTGATGGTACGGTTGGCGAAAATATCACGGCCAACGTACGCACGATCAAAGCAATTCCGCTACGTTTACGCGGGGATAATATTCCTGCGCGTGTTGAAATTCGTGGTGAAGTTTTTATGCCTCAAAAAGGCTTTGAGGCGATGAACGAAGAAGCACGTAAAACGGATGGTAAGATTTTCGCTAACCCACGTAATGCGGCAGCAGGTTCCCTTCGCCAGTTAGATCCACGTATTACGGCTAAACGTCCATTAACCTTTTATTGCTATGGCGTGGGGCTGGTGGAAGGAAAAACACTTCCGGATACCCATTATGAACGGTTAATGCAATTTAAAGCTTGGGGATTACCAGTCAGTGAGCATGTTCAACTGCGTGTGGGTTGCCAGCAAGTTCTCGATTTTTATCATCATGTTGAAAAAATTCGCCCAACACTCGGTTTTGATATCGATGGTGTAGTGATTAAAGTGAACGATATTGCAATCCAAGAGGAATTGGGGTTTGTCTCGCGTGCGCCACGTTGGGCTACGGCATTTAAATTTCCAGCCCAAGAACAGATAACATTGCTGAAGGATGTTGAATTCCAAGTTGGGCGCACTGGAGCCATCACACCTGTGGCGCGTTTAGAGCCAGTACAAGTTGCAGGTGTCGTCGTCAGTAATGCGACACTTCATAATGCCGATGAGATAGATCGCTTAGGTGTTCGCATTGGTGATACGGTCGTAATCCGTCGAGCAGGGGATGTGATCCCACAAATTGTCAGTGTTGTCATGGACAAACGCCCTGCGGATAGCCGTGAAATCATATTTCCAACACACTGCCCAGTATGTAATTCGGATATTGAGCGTGTAGAAGGGGAGGCGGTAGCTCGCTGCACAGGCGGGTTAACCTGCGGGGCGCAGTTGAAAGAGTCTCTGAAGCACTTTGTTTCTCGCCGTGCAATGGATGTGGATGGCATGGGAGATAAAATCATTGAGCAATTGGTGGATGCAGAGTATGTCGCAAATGCGGCGCAGCTCTACCAATTATCAGCGGGTAAATTAACGGGTCTAGAAAGAATGGGACCAAAATCCGCGCAAAAACTGATTGATGCGTTAGAGAAATCTAAACAAACTACACTCGCCCGTTTCATCTATGCATTAGGGATCCGTGAAGTGGGTGAAGCCACTGCGGCAAACCTCGCCGCACATTACGCGTCGTTAGATGCGGTGATGGCAGCAGATGAAGATTCACTGAAAACTGTACAGGATATTGGTGAAGTGGTTGCGAAGCATGTCGTGCATTTTTTCCGTGAAGAACATAATCGCCAAGTTATTCATGATTTACTGACTATTGCGAATATCCATTGGCCAGAAGTTAAAGTCATTAATAGTGCTGAAATTGACAGTCCATTTGCGGGTAAAACAGTTGTTCTGACAGGTTCGATGTCAACACTTTCTCGTGATGATGCCAAGGATAAACTGGTCGCTTTAGGTGCGAAAGTCGCAGGTAGTGTGTCGAAAAAAACGGACTTAGTTATTGCGGGTGAAGCGGCGGGGTCTAAGTTAGCAAAAGCTACTGAACTCGGCATAAAAGTCATTGATGAAGAAGAGTTAATTCGTTTGCTGAATATCTAATCGTGACCTATATTTAATGCGCAATGCCATTATCAACCAAGGGGATAATGGCATTTATTATTTTCTGGCTAACATTTATCCTGTTGTTATTGGGACGTGACTCGTGAAACGTGATCTGGTCGTTACTTTTGGAAAAATGGTAGAGCCAGTTTTCATATTAATGTGACTTTAATCTCATTTAAATGTTGCCCATTACATAGAATATGCGCATAGACTGATTCGTAACTTTGTTGGAGTCAAATATGACCTCGATCCTGCACTTTATTTTATCCATAGTTATTATCGCTGCACTTGCGATTCTAGCGAGTAGTAACCGTAGAGGGATTCGTCCACGCTACGTTATTCAATTGCTCGTTATTCAAATTGCGCTCGCTTACTTGTTCTTAAAATCAGGTATTGGTGAGTCCTTCGTTCTTGCTGTTGCTGGTGTCTTTACCCACTTGTTGGGTTATGCAGCAGAAGGGACTAAATTCATCTTCGGTGGAATGATTGAAGGAAACTTGGCCTTCTTCTTCCTGCAAGTGCTGTGTCCAATCATCTTCATTTCAGCGCTGATTGGTATTCTACAACACATTAAAGTACTGCCTTTTGTCATTCGTATCATCGGTACGGTGTTATCGAAAGTTAACGGTATGGGTAAACTTGAGTCATTCAACGCAGTGAGCTCATTATTGCTGGGTCAGTCAGAAAACTTTATTGCATATAAAGACCAATTAAGCAGCATGTCAGAAAGAAGAATGTACACGATGGCAGCAACGGCGATGTCGACCGTTTCAATGTCAATTGTTGGCGCATACATGACGATGTTGGATCCAAAATATGTGGTTGCAGCGCTGGTGCTGAACATGTTTGGTACGTTCGTTGTATTATCACTGATCAACCCGTACCCACCTGAAGGGGAAAAAGAGATCCAAATGCGTAGTCTGCATGAAGGTCAAAGTTTCTTCGAAATGCTAGGTGAATATATTCTTGCAGGGTTTAAAGTTGCGATTATCGTTTCTGCGATGCTGATTGGTTTTATTGCACTGATTGCCATGGTTAATGGTATCTGTTCCGCGATATTCGGCGTGAGCTTCCAGACCATGCTGGGTTATGTGTTCTATCCATTTGCTTGGATGTTAGGTATTCCTGCTAATGAAGCACTGCAAGTTGGCGGCATCATGGCTGTGAAGATGGTCACTAACGAATTCGTAGCAATGGATGGCTTAAAAGCAGTGGCATCAGGTTTATCAGACCGTTCTGTTGGTATTTTATCTGTATTCTTAGTTTCGTTCGCTAACTTCTCTTCTATCGGTATTATTGCTGGTGCGATTAAAGGGTTAGATGAAAAACAAGGAAATACCGTTGCACGTTTTGGTCTGAAATTACTGTATGGCTCAACACTGGTAAGCTTCTTATCTGCGGCAGTGGTTGGATTAATCCTGTAGTTACCGCTATAAAAAGTGTTACAGTGAAAAACGGCATTCAGTGAATGCCGTTTTTTTATGTCTAAGGCTTTTTATCGATAAAGCATGAGGAAAGAATGGAAAAACAAGACTTAATTGATATAGCTAATACATCGATGCCGTTTGGTAAATATAAAGGTTGCATACTGATTGATCTGCCAGAGGAATACCTATTATGGTTTTATAAAAAAGGGGAGTTTCCGGCAGGGCGGTTAGGACAGCTGATGGAAATGACACTAGGGCTGAAGATTGAAGGGCTAGATAGCATTGTTAAGCCTCTAAAACGCCAATAAGGGGTAGAGGCTTAATGGCCTATTATTGTGTGCTGATCACTGTATTAGCCGTTTTTATACCTGATTGGTAAGCGCCATGCACAGTACCTGCGCCTAATAGTGCTAAATGCTCTCCCGCAAAGAAGATTTTACTATCAATAGGCTGTTTTAATTGTGCGATTTGATTGGCTGAATAGTTAGATGCAGGATAACTAAATGAGCCATACGCATAAATATCTTTTTCCCATTCGGTTTTCATCAAACGTATTGGCGCGGGAACATGATCAAACACTTTACAGAGTGATGCTTGTAATTCATGCCATGCGGTCTGCTCATCACACTCCTCAAGCCATTTTGCGGACAATCCACCAAATAGAAAGAGTAGGGTTGGTTTTTGGTAAATCGTGCTTACATCCATAAAATTGAGCCAGTAATCAGACTCATGGATATACATACTATTCACATTATTGAGTGAATCCTTACGCCAAAATGCATGCTCAAAAGTGACAAATAGTTTATTGAATACACCAAATCCAAGTTGGTTAATCGCATCTTGAGTTACATTAGGTAGTGCAGGTGAGAATTGAATAGCTTCTTTCTTCAGGACACCAAGCGGTACAGTAATAACCACTTTAGTGGCATGAAATTGTTGGTCATCATGGGTTGTCACGGTAACGTGGTTATCATGGTAATCAATATGCTTAACGGGATGGTTAAGACGAATATTTAGCCCATCAGATAGCGTTTCGATGATTTGTGAGTACCCTCGAGGGAAAATCACTTCATCGCCTTCACAAAAGCCTTCTAATTGTAAAAAATGCGGTGATAAGGTCTCTAGCGTACATGCACAGGGATCTTCTGCGATGACCTCAAAAAATTCATGTAAACTCACTTGAAGCTGCTCAAATAGTGATTGATCCGCATGGTGTTGTACGGTGAGCAAATGGTGAAACTCCGGGCTCTGAAGCCAGCTAGTTAGCGCTTCTGCCGCATTATTAAATTGGCAAGGAGATGACATGATTTCAAACTGATTCATCAAATAATCAAGGCCTGCTTCAAAAGCCTCTTTTTCATCTTCACATAAAACCAAGCCATTTTTCTTATAGAAAATCGCATCTTGGTAATTGAAAACGACAGTTTGAATATGGTGCTGCTGAGCAATCGCATTAATTGGATTATTGGTGATCCCGTGGATCCATGATGCGCCTAAATCATAAAATTGGTTGTCAATTTCTTGGGTATGGATTCGTCCACCGAGGCGATTGCGAGCTTCTAAAATAAGGACTTTTTTATGTTGAGATTGTAACTGATTTGCGACTGATAAACCTGAAACACCAGCTCCTATCACGATGATATCGGCATCTATGTGTGGCATAACTCACCTAGTTGAAATGGAAAACAAACGATATGCGATTGCACATCTGAATAATTTTATTTAAATAAAATTATAAGTTAATTATATATGAGTAAATTAGTTGTGAACAGATAGATAAGTAGGATTGAATGAGTTAAGTGAAATTTTAGGTGTTATTTTTAGGAAAGTAGGTAAGAACAATTAAGTAAATAAGAATGGGAAATAAGGGAGATTTGGTGGAGCTAAGCGGGATCGAACCGCTGACCTCTTGCATGCCATGCAAGCGCTCTCCCAGCTGAGCTATAGCCCCGAACGAAGTGTTTTGTTGAATTTATTGTTCAAATTCTACCATCTAAACTGGTTTTTAGATGGTGGAGCTAAGCGGGATCGAACCGCTGACCTCTTGCATGCCATGCAAGCGCTCTCCCAGCTGAGCTATAGCCCCAAACAAAATCTTTTGGACGGGAGGCATCATATTCAAGCTCGGTTGGAGTGTCAATATATTAATATGTTTTTCGGGTTTAATTGCTGAAATATAGAACATTTTGCAATCAATTCCCATTTGAAGGGGGAGGCAAAAAGAAAACTGCCCCTGAAGTTAAGAGGCAGTAAATAGAGAGGCTTATTGTGCAGATGCTTCGCGTTCTGCGATATACGCTAATGCTTTTTCAATGCGAGCAATGGAGCGTGCTTGACCAATAGCGTGAACGGTAACATCTAAAGCTGGGGATTGACCCGCACCTGTCACTGCAACACGTAGTGGCATACCCACTTTACCCATACCGACGTTTAACTCAGCAGCTGTTGCTTCGATTGCCTGATGAACATTTTCCGCAGTCCAATCTGAGATAGCGATGAGTTTATCTTTCACTACTTCTAATGGTTGACGAGCGACTGGACGTAAATGTTTTTTCGCTGCATCAGCATCAAATTCGTCAAAATCTTGATAGAAGTAATGGCATGATTCCGCCATTTCTTTCAGTGTCTTGCAACGTTCACCTAATAGTTTGATTAATTCAACTAATTGTGGACCTGTGCTGGTATCGATATTTTGTTGTTCGATATGCCATGCGAGGTAGGTTGCTACTTCTTCAGCTGGCAGGGTATTGATGTAGTGATGGTTCAGCCACTGTAATTTTTCAGTGTTGAATGCACTTGCTGACTTGCTGATAGCATCAAGAGAGAAATATTCTTTCATCTCTTCAATCGTGAAGATTTCTTGGTCGCCGTGTGACCAGCCTAAGCGAACTAAATAGTTTAGTAGTGCTTGTGGCAGATAACCGTCATCACGGTATTGCATAACGCTAACTGCGCCATGGCGTTTAGAGAGTTTTTTGCCATCATCGCCTAGAATCATCGAAACGTGAGCATATTCAGGCACTGGTGCTCCCAATGCTTTCAGAATATTGATTTGACGAGGTGTATTATTAATATGATCTTCACCACGAATGACATGAGTAATTTCCATATCCCAGTCATCAATAACAACACAGAAGTTGTAAGTTGGTGAGCCATCAGTACGGCGAATGATCAGATCATCCAGTTCTTGGTTACTGAATTCAATTGGTCCACGAATGGTATCATTGAAAATAACAGAGCCATCTTGTGGGTTACGGAAACGGACAACATGTGGCTCTGCCGCCGTGTGGTTATGTTCATGGTCACGGCAGCAACCGTCATAGCGTGGTTTTTCACCCTTAGCCATTTGATCTTCGCGTAATGCTTCTAAACGCTCTTTAGAACAGTAGCAACGGTAAGCGGTGCCAGCTTCTAGCATTTCGTCGATCACAGCATTGTAGCGATCAAAACGTTTAGTTTGGTAGTAAGGGCCTTCATCCCAATTTAAATTCAACCAGTTCATACCGTCCATAATGGCATCGATAGCTTCCTGGGTTGAGCGCTCTAAGTCGGTGTCTTCAATACGCAGGACAAATTCGCCCTGATTGTGGCGACTAAATAACCAGGAATACAGGGCGGTACGAGCACCACCAACGTGCAGGTAGCCAGTTGGGCTTGGTGCAAAACGGGTTTTGATTTTACTCATCGAGATTGCCTTAATTGCGAAACGTTGTTTCTTGTGCGCTTATATTCATCGGATTTTATGCAACACAACAATAGGGAATGAACACGATTGTTATATTACGGGCTAAAAGGGAGACGCGCATCCATGAAAGGATGACTTCATGCGCTGACCTTGCATCCTGATTTTATTAAGCATTGCTAAAATGTCCCTCTATTCTATCATCCTATAATGAATCCTCAATCAGCTTCTCTCTTTACAGATAAAGAAAATCATCAAATTGAAAAAATAGTGTCTAAGATTTTTAGTCTGGATAGCTTTTGGTGATTTTTTTCTAAGAAAATTTAGTAAGATATTGTAGATAATTGATTAAAAAGGGCACTTGTTAGGTGATAATTAAAACATCTTGATTATTTTTGCAACGAACAGAAAAAATCTATTCAAAAACCGTTGACTCAGAATGTAGTATCCCTATAATGCACCTCCATCGACGACGGGGCGATTAGCTCAGTTGGTAGAGCACCTCCCTTACAAGGAGGGGGTCAGTGGTTCGAGCCCGCTATCGCCCACCACCGCCGACGATGACAACATAAATGATTGGGCGATTAGCTCAGTTGGTAGAGCACCTCCCTTACAAGGAGGGGGTCAGTGGTTCGAGCCCGCTATCGCCCACCAATTATTTATGGCAATGTAATTATTATGAAGTGGGCGATTAGCTCAGTTGGTAGAGCACCTCCCTTACAAGGAGGGGGTCAGTGGTTCGAGCCCGCTATCGCCCACCACTTCATCTTTTCTTGCATTAAAAAATTCAGATGGGTCATTAGCTCAGTTGGTAGAATCGTTAACTGTTAACAAGATGGTTGCAGGTTCGATCCGAAGGGTAAAGAACCAAGAATAATGTTTTAAGATGGGTCGTTAGCTCAGTTGGTAGAGCAGTTGACTTTTAATCAATTGGTCGCAGGTTCGAATCCTGCACGACCCACCATCTAAAGTAGTAAACAATTCAAAGCAGTATCGATGGGTCGTTAGCTCAGTTGGTAGAGCAGTTGACTTTTAATCAATTGGTCGCAGGTTCGAATCCTGCACGACCCACCATCAAAATATTAGCGTCATGAAGTGGGCGATTAGCTCAGTTGGTAGAGCACCTCCCTTACAAGGAGGGGGTCAGTGGTTCGAGCCCGCTATCGCCCACCACTTCATCTTTTCTTGAGTCAAAAATCCCTATTATTTCCTACTTAGTCTTTCATCAATAAGTATTGTGATATGTTTTGAATCATTTGGTTATAGTATAAAACACCAAACGAGACAAAATAACACATCCTCTCATGATGATTATCATTTATCTTGCGTAAATCGTCATTTCACTTGCCACGTGCTATTCCTATTAAGCCTCAATAGATATCTATATATACTATTATATTATTCATATAAATTACTGAATTGCAGATACTGTTATTTATCGAATAATTCGATAACAAGGTTTTTCCTTGCGTAGCGAGGAACCAGATTGCTTCTAGGTTTGTATATAGTTAACTAAAATAAATCATAAAAATTACATAAGTTAAATTTCATGCATGATAAAATGGGTATATCATAATATCTATTTTTTGTATGAAAATGAATTTTGATGATTAAGAATTAGGTTTATAAAAGGTACGATAGAAATGAAATAGTGCTATACGATACAGATAGTCTATGTTGGCTTAAATAAATTATTCAGAATATTCTTAAGATCTAAATAGGGAAGTTTGCAATTAAACATTTTCTTTTTTTGCAGATAAAGAATATCTGTAAAGTAGTATATTAGTGAATAATCCTAGTTACTCATATTTTGATAATCTTAAATTTCAATAATTTCATCATGTTTGAGAATAAATAATATTAAAATAAGATTATCGATAATCATTAAAGTTCATATTTTTGTGATACTCATCAAGTAAAGTGAATGTTCGACTTCCTTAACGTTAATGTTTTGTTATGTTGAATAAGGCGGTACATTACATTCACTATGGTACTTTAAAAATATAGCATTAATTAATTTGCGGCATGCTGTTCAAAAATGTAAGTGATTGATATCTTATGTTGCAAAATAGTTATATATGTAAAACATATATTTTTTACTTTCTTTTACAGAAAATGTTCACATGGAGTGGTTTTTC
>NZ_JAMPSW010000004.1:0-80444 GCF_028484855.1 Providencia sp. PROV033
GTGCAACATTTACAATTAACTATAATTAATTAGTGATTAAGGTTTAAATGGAATTAAGCCTTAATATTCTATTCAATGGTGGTAATATGAAATTTATTGTTTACGCTCTTATTTCTTTATTCACGCTTATTAATACCGCTTATGCTGGTGTAATTATTGGTGGGACTCGCGTTATCTATTCCGAAGGGAATAAAGATGTGAGTATTTCGGTTGAAAACCCAGATAAAATCCCCTATTTAATCCAATCTTGGATAGATGGTATTGATGAAAAAAAACAGTCTGATTTCACTATCACACCACCATTATTTAGATTAAATCCAGAAAAGACTAATGCATTACGCATTTTTTTAACTGAAAACAAACTTCCTCAGGATAAAGAATCTTTATTCTGGCTAAATATAAAAACTATTCCGGCAACTGAACGTACAGAAAACTCATTACAAATTGCGTTTAAAACTCAGATGAAGCTAATTTATCGACCTTCAATTTTTAAAAACGTTAACTTTGAAGAAGAGCAAAAAAAATTAACATGGTCTAAATCAGGAAAAATGCTTTCTGTTAATAATCCAACGCCTTATTACATGAATTTCCAGAGCATTACTTTTAATGGGAAAAAGTTAATGATGTTTCCTATGCCGCACCGCTGACAACAACAACCTTTGAAATTAATGATATGGCAACTAGTGGAACAATTAAGTGGGAAGTTATTAATGACTATGGTGCTGCCGAAAAACCCGCTGAAATAAAAATATAGAAAATATAATAGTAGGTCACAACCCAATGAAAATAAATAAAATATGCTTTGGCCTATTTTTATATCTAGGCTATACGGTTTCACTGTATGCGGAAAATAATACAGATAATAATGTGTATTTCGATCCTGATTTTTTAGAGCTACCCAATAAAGATGCCGTTGATTTAAGTCAGTTTGAAAATAATGAACAATTAGCCGGAAGTTACTATGTCGATATTTACGTTAACACTAACTTAATCGGTGCAAAAAAACTTAATTTTGATAAAAACAGGGATAACCAATTAATCCCCTGTTTATCTCTCGCTGATTTAACAGATTTCGGTGTCAAAACGGCTGAATACCCTGAATTACAAAGTACAGGCACTGACTGTGTGAATTTAGCCGCAATACCTGACGCGAAAAGCCACTTTGAGTTTGACTCACAACGGCTATATTTGAGTATTCCGCAGATTGGCTTAGACAAAAATCCTCGTGGCTATGTCAATTTAGAGAATATTGATAATGGGATTAATGCGTTAATACTGAATTACAGTTATAGCGGCTCCAAAAATTATGACCGTAAAAAAGGTGGCTCTAATACGACTTCAAACTATGTGAATTTAAGACCTGGCTTAAATATCGGGGCTTGGCGTCTGCGTAACTATACCACATGGTCAAGTAGTGATGGTCAATCCAATAAATGGGACACCGTTTACACTTATGCTTCTCGCGGTATTAATCGCATTAAAAGCCAGCTAACACTTGGAGACAGCGTATCGCCATCAATGGTGTTTGATAGCGTACCATTTCGTGGTGCGCAGCTAGCCACCGATGATGATATGTACCCTGAGAGTTTACGCGGCTATGCACCCGTTGTTCGAGGAATCGCGCGTAGTAACGCCCAAATTACTATCCGCCAGAATGGCTACACCATTTACCAAACTGAAGTGGCTGCCGGCCCCTTTGAAATCAATGATCTGTACCCTACTGGTGGCAGTGGCGACCTCCACGTCACTATCAAAGAATCGAATGGTAGCGAGCAATATCAAATTGTGCCATTTGCATCCTTACCTGTATTACAGCGTGAGGGCTATTTCTCTTATAGTGCAACTGGTGGACAATATCGCGCCTATGATAGCCAGTGGATAAAACACATTTTGGTCAATTTACTGCCATTTATGGTCTCCCTTATGGGATCACCGCCTATGGTGGGAGTCAATTCAGTGAAAAATATCAATCTTATTCCATTGGTGCGGGGCAAAACCTAGGGCAATTAGGTGCAGTGTCTATCGATGTCACCCATGCAAATGCCAAGTTTAGTGACGATAGCAAAGAACAAGGGCAATCTTACCGCTTCCGTTACAATAAAAATATCAATGATATAGGAACAAACATAGCCTTAGCAGGCTACCGATATTCCATAAAAGGTTACTATAGCTTATCGGAAGTATTTGATACTTTTAGAGACACTCACTATACGCCAGAAATTGAACGACGCCGTAACCGCGGCGAAATTACTCTCAGCCAAAACCTTGGGGAAAATTACGGATCATTATCGATTGGTTACGTAAATGAAGATTATTGGAATAGTGACAAAAAAACCCAGTCAGCCACACTAGGATACAGCAATAGCTGGCAAGGCATCAGTTACGGCATTAATTACACCTATAACCGGGATACCAGCACATATGCTTATCAAGGGAAGAGCCAAGGTCAAAGTGAAAACGATCACCAACTCGCCTTAAACGTCAGTATTCCCATTAATCTATTTGATAGTACTTTTTACTACAACCTCAATACAAACAGCAATAGCGGCGGTCCAAACTCTGGAAATATGGGACTTTCGGCTAGCCAATTGGATAACCGCCTCAACTGGAGTATTCAACAAGGTTATACCTCCCAAGGGCAAGGCGCATCTGGGAAATTAGCCTTATCTGGTGCTGATAAAGCCACTGGAGTAGCGATTCAATTACTCGATAAAAATAGTGTCCCCATAAAGCTCAATACTAAAAATAGTTTACAAAATAGCGTACCTGCCGGTGATTATATGTTTAATTGGAAAGCTCGTTATATTAAAACAGCAGATAAAATAACACCCGGAAGTGCGAATTCAACAGCCACTGTGAATATCCGTTATGAATAGGAAAAAATAATGAAAAAGTTAATACTCCCTTTATTCTTAGCGAATAGCCTATTCATCAGCGTAGGTGCTTTTTCTGCAAGTACAGTGACGCTTAATTTTAAAGGCAATATTAAAGCGGCAACTTGCAATATTTCTGGTGGAAATAACATCGATATTGACTTGAAACGAATGCCCGTCGATTTATTTAATCAGCCACAAAGTGGGTCTGATTGGAAAATGTTTAACATCGATATGAATAACTGCTCTTCTTATGTGAATCAAATAGTCCTCACATTTAGTGGAACCGCAGATACAAATAATATCAATGATCTATATAAAAATACGGGCACAGCAAAAAATATTGCAGTGCAACTTGAAAGTGGGGATGGCACAACCCCGCTAGGCAATCAAAAAGTGTTACGGGTACCGCTAGGTGGAAAAAATAGCCTCAGCATCCCGTTAAGAACCCGCGCATTTAGTGCGCTTGGTAATGCGAGCGCAGGTTCTGTTTCTGCCAATATTACAGCCACTATCACTTATCTATGAGGAAGAGAACAATGAAAAAAATCATACTTTCATTATTACTCCTAACATCTCCCTTAACGGTCATGGCGCAGGCTGCCAATATTCATGTCCATGGCTATGTCACCGCATTACCATGTGAGTTAAAAAAAGCTAACTATCTTATTGACCTAAAAAAGGTCAATGTTTGGAATATTCGTGATACTCAAACATCTCCTTGGGTAGATTTTACGATTAAATTAAAAAATTGCCCTGTAGATACCCAAGAAGCGATGATGGTAATTAACGGAACACCCGATAATGTCGTAACCAATTACTTTATTAATAGTGGCAGTGCCAAAAATGTCGCATTAAATTTAGCTTATGGCGAAAATAAAATAACGGTAAAAAATGGCGAAAAAATTACGGCACCAGTCAATACCCAAACTCGTACCGTTGAAATACCACTATCCGCAAGAATGGCAGGATATGGTACAGGAATGACGGGGGCTCTTTTAAAAGTCATCTTGACTTCACACTAATTTATAATTAATAAATCTTTAAACGATACTCTTATTTTAATAAGCCAATTAAGATGATGAGTATTCACTAGATAAAAACAATGTTCACTAATTGAAATTCTAATTATGAATCTCCATATAAAATAAATAACTTTAATTGAGGTGATGTAAGTCAAGATATCAATATAAATACCTGATAGATATATATTTAAGGTAATGGTATTCATTTGCCTTCTGTTAATTCATTTAACATATCGCAAATAATAAAAAGAGGTTAAATAATGAAAAATAGCTACCCGGTCTCTGCTGTTATTGGATATAAAATAAGAGAACTACGTAAGGAAAAAGGGTTATCCCTACTTGCTGTAGCTAAAACTATTGGAATTAGTGAGCAACAGCAATTACGTTATGAACGTGGACATAATCGGATATCGATAGATCGGCTCAAACAATATGCTATTTACTTTAATATTAATATTAATGACTTCTTTTTATTTAATGAGCACGAAAAGGAAAAAATAAAAAGGGAACTGAGAAGAAAGCTAGAAATACAGTAATTATACTTAATCCTACTGGTCATTATGATGAAAAAAAATACATCCAAAATTGTCGGTGCCCGAATTAGGACACTGAGGAAAGATCGCAATATGAGTATCCAACAACTGAGTAAGTTGTTGGGTATTAGTCAACAACATCAATCTCGCCATGAATTAGGCGAAATACGGATCCATGTTGATACACTTTATTCTATTTCAGAAATACTGGAGCTGGATATCCAAGAGTTAATGAGTGATTTTATCGATTCATATAGCTGTACATGCACCTCTGATAAAAAGGAAAAAGACAATTTATTAGTCGCCGAATTGCTCTTATCGCCAGAATAAAATTTCTCTTTATATAAATAACCAAATCAATATTGGCAGGAAATGACCTGCCAATACCACTGTCTACATATTCTATTTGCTGTATTTGATACTCTTAATCAGGAGCGAACATGCACTTTAATTTTAAAAAAATATCTTTTTCTTTTTGTCTCTTTGTCTATTCTGGGTTTTCCTTTGCTGCATGTATTCAAAATCCTAGATTAAACAACATTACTGTTAATGTCCCGACCAGGACATATACCATTCAATATGATGATGCTTCATCTAAAGAACTGGGTCGATTTATTGTCACGTTTGCCAATGGCGATATTAATACCTATTCAGGTAAAAATGGACAATGCGGACAAGCTCGGCTCTATGCCAGCTATGTTAATGGCTGGGTGCCTAACGCGAATAAGGTTGCGGCGACCAATGTTGCCGGTATTAGTGTCGAAATTGTAGCCACTGCAATAGGCAGCATTAATGTCTACAGTCGCTATCCTGTTCAAGGACGACTACCTTGGACCATTGTTGCACCTCAATGGACCATGATCATTCGTAAAACCGGCGCGGTACCTCAATCTGGTAGCTTAAAGGCGGGCAGTGTGGCTCGGTTAATCCAAGATAATCCTAATCACGTTAACTGGAATTTATCTACTCTAAATATTCCCGCCAATACCATTAAAATTAATGTTGCTAAATGTTCTACGAAGTCGAGCAACTACACCATTAACCTTGGCGATCGATACGATACTCAATTTAAAAATATTGGGGATGTCAGCACAAACGTCAATATCCCTATCACCCTTAGCTGTGCGGCAGGCACGAATATTAAAACAACCGTCACGAGCAGCGCAGGCTACGTGGATGCGGCAACTGGAAAGATTAAACTCTCTGGAACAGGCTCTGCCACTGGTATTGGCATACAATTACTTGATAGAAATAACTCACCGATACAGCTTAATACTAAAAATAGCTTACAAAATAATGTTGCTAACGGAGATTATATTTTCAACTGGAAAGCCCGCTATGTAAAAACAGCCGAAAAAGTGACACCCGGTACAGCAAACTCCACTGCCACCGTGAATATTCGCTATGAATAATCAAATTAATTCTATCTGCTATTAATTTTACTTTAACCGTAGATAGAATTAACACATCAATACGCGACCACTTATAAAAATATAAAAAACCTAATAAAAAACGTTCTCATACTTATTTAGACTATTCATTTAAGAGCATTAGACTCCCTTCATTCTTTTTTAGATAATACATATTTGTATATTAGAAAAATCAAACCATCCTCTTCCAAACTTTAAATTTAAATAATCACCATATGAGAGATGCGTTATAGTTTAAAATCACAAAATAATTATTTTTAGTTTTATATCGTTATTTCACTTTATCCCCTAATCTGATAAACCAGTAAAAAACAATAATTAAAAACGTTTAATCTTAAAAATAACGCATGTTGAGTTTATTTATTAATTAATTACTTAATATTTATAAACTGATTATATTTACCTAAAAACCCACCATCTTGTTTATTTATAAAAATAGTCGCAAAATACTCGTGCTTTGTGTAAGTAAGCAAATAAATATATTTCCTCAATAAGATTGAATATCGAATTAAGTTTCGGAGAGTTAAAATGAAAAAACACGTTATTGCATCTTTAATTGCAACGAGCACCTTATTAATTTCTGCCCATGGTTTTGCAAAAGATGGCGATATTAATTTCACTGGTGAAATTATCGATAATGCCTGCCAACTCGCAACGGGTTCTGATGCTATCCAAGTGAATTTAGGTAAAGTATCTAAAACAGCATTACCAAGCACAGGCAGTACAGCAGCTGCAACCAAATTTACTATCCAATTAGAAAAGTGCCCTGCTGCAGTCACTAGCGCAACCGTAAAATTCGATGGTGTTGCTTATGACGGTAACAACAACGTTCTACAAGTCACCAATCCAAATACATCAGGCGTTGCAACGGGTGTTGGGATCCAAATTCAAGACGTAAAAGGCGTTACTGTTCCACTGTATAGCATTTCTAATCCATACACATTGCAAGAAACCGTTGTGAATAACTTAGATTTTACTGCGCGTTATATCGCGATGTCTGACACAGTCACTGCGGGTCAAGCGAACTCAACTGCAACCTTCACGATTAACTATAACTAATTATTAATTATTAATTAAGGTTTATACGGATATAAGCCTTAATTATTCTTACTCAGTGGTGGCAATATGAAAACAATAATTTCTGTCTGTATCATGCTAATTGCGCTCAGCCAGTCGGCCTATGCAGGTGTGATTATCGGGGGAACTCGCGTCATTTATCCAGAAGGAAATAAGGACGTCAGTATTAGCGTCGAAAATCCGGATAAAGTGCCTTATTTAATTCAATCATGGATTGAAAATGCCAATGAAGGCAAGCAAACGGATTTTACTATTACGCCGCCACTTTTTCGTTTAAACCAAGAAAAAACCAACGCCCTGCGCATATTTTTAACCCAAAACACCCTGCCTAATGATAGGGAATCTTTATTTTGGCTGAATATTAAAACTATTCCTGCGACTGAAAAGAAAACGGAAAATTCATTAAAAATTGCGTTTAAAACTCAAATGAAGCTCATTTATCGACCGAGTGCAATAAGCAACGTGGATTTTGCGGAAGAACAAAAAAAATTAACGTGGTCGAAAGTGGGTACATCCATCACCGTTAAAAATCCGACGCCTTATTACATGAATTTTCAAAGTATCAGCTTTAATGGCAAAAAAGCGGAAAACATTTCGTACGTCGCCCCATTTTCAACCAAGTCCTTCACTATTCATAGTCCTGAACTGCACGGCACAATTAAATGGGAAGTGATTAATGATTATGGCTCAGCAAATAATCCGGCGGAAATAAAAATATAGCCTTAATAGCAATTAGGTTTATCTATGAAAATAAATAAAATATGCCTTAGCCTATTTATCGCCTTAGGCTATATTGCGACATCTTCAGCAGAACCAGAAACTTATTTTGACCCTGAGTTTCTTGAGCTGCCCAATAAAGAATCGGTAGATTTAAGTCAATTTGAGCGTAATGAGCAGTTGCCTGGTCAATATTATGTCGACATTTACATTAATAAGAGCCTCATTGGTTCAAAAAGTGTCACGTTTTCGACTAATGCTAAAAAAGAGCTAGAACCGTGCCTGACGCTCAGTGACTTAAAAGATGTCGGCGTTAAAGTTGCAGATTATCCTAATCTGCAAACCTCAGGGAATGCGTGCGTGAATCTATCAGCAATCCCTGATGCTAAAAGTGAGTTTGAATTTGGCTCTCAGCGGCTGTATTTAAGTATTCCGCAAATTGCGTTGAATATGAACCCACGGGGCTACGTCGATCTTGCTGCGATTGATGATGGGGTCAATGCGTTATTACTCAATTATAGCTATAACGGCTCACGTAATACGGATCGTAAAAATGATAAAAATAGCTCTAACTCTAACTATGTAAACCTACGTCCGGGACTCAATATCGGTCCGTGGCGTCTGCGTAATTACACCACATGGCAAAGTAGTGACGGGCAACGGAATAAATGGGACACGGTATACACCTATTTGAGCCGTAATATCAATGCGATAAAAAGCCAGTTAATTCTCGGGGATAGTACATCGCCTTCGGCTATTTTTGATAGTGTGCCCTTTCGTGGAGCCCAGCTTGCCACCGACGATGATATGAATCCAGAAAGCTTGCGAGGCTATGCACCCGTGGTTCGTGGTATTGCGCGCAGTAATGCCCAGATCACCATTCGTCAAAACGGCTACACCATTTACCAAACAGACGTTGCGGCAGGCCCTTTTGAAATTAACGATCTCTACCCAACAGGGGGAAGTGGAGACTTACACGTTACGATCAAAGAAGCCAACGGCAGCGAGCAGTATCAAATTATTCCGTATGCTTCTTTGCCGGTTTTACAGCGTGAAGGCTATGTCTCTTACAGTGTGACGGGCGGGCAATACCGCAGCTATGACAGGAGCGTAGATAAAAAACCGTTCGCCCAGTTCACGTTGATCTACGGCTTGCCGTGGGGACTCACCGCCTTTGGAGGTAGCCAAGTCAGTGATAAATACCAAGCCTATTCTGTGGGTGCAGGGCAAAATTTAGGGCGCTTTGGGGCATTGTCAGTGGATGTCACTCACGCGAATTCCACCTTAAATAATGGCACCAGCGAAAGCGGGCAATCTTACCGCTTTCGTTATAACAAAAACCTGAATGACATCGGCACCAACATCGCGCTTGCAGGCTACCGTTATTCAACTCAAGGCTTTTACAGCCTGGCAGAAGTGTTTGACGGTTATCGAAAAAATGGTTTTAGCCCACTGTACGAACGCCGCCGCAACCGCGGGGAAATCACACTAAGCCAGAGCTTAGGAGATCGTTGGGGGTCGTTATCTGTCGGGTTCGTGAGTGAAGATTACTGGAACAGCGATCGCAAAACTCAGTCTACGACTATTGGCTATAACAATAGTTGGAACAATATCAGTTACGGGCTGAACTACAGTTACAACAAAAATACCAACCCGAACCAGAACAGTGGTGGACGTAATAATAAAGAGGATGATCATCAATTTGCCTTTACGGTCAGTGTGCCGTTTAGCGTGTTCGAAGACACCTTCTATTACAACTTTAACAGTACCAGCAGCAGTGCCAATGGCTCATCGGGCAGTATGGGGATTTCAGCAACTCAGCTAAATAACCGTTTGAATTGGAGCGCGCAGCAAAATTTCCCAACCCGAGATTCTGGCGCGTCAGGTAACTTGAATGGTAGCTATCGTGGGCAATACGGGGAAATTTCAGGAGGAACGGGCTACAGCACCAATAATTACACACTGTATTACGGTGCGAGTGGCAGTGTGGTGGCGCATTCCGGAGGAGTCGTATTAGGTCAGCAATTGGGTGAAACCGCTGCCTTAGTGGAGATTCCCGATGCTGCTAACGTTCCGATATTGAACCAAACCGGCGTACAGACTAACGGGCAAGGCTACGCATTAGTCCCCTATGTCACGGCTTATCGCAGTAATGGGATCCAGATTGATACCAGTAAATTACCAAGTGATACTGAAGTGGAGTTAACGACCCAGAATGTCGCGCCAAGCCGTGGAGCCATTGCCAAAGCCAGCTTTAATGCCAATGTAGGGTATCGCGCTATCATGACCTTACATTTTAAAGATGGTAAACCCGTGCCTTTCGGCGCACAGGCGGTTTTTCCGAACAATAATCAGCTCAATGCTATGGTCGGTAATGACGGAGAAATTTACCTGTCGGGAATGCCGGAAAGCGGTTCATATACCATTCAATATAACGATAAACAGCAGTGCCAAGTGACGTATAACTTAGCAGGTTTACCGAATTATATTGGCTTATATAAAACCACTGCGGTTTGCCAATAAGGAAAAATAAAATGAAAAAATTCATTATTCAATTCACATGTACTATAGGATGCTTATTTTTATATTCTGGCTACGGTTATTCTGCAGCCTGTGCTAAAAACGCCAAATTGAATAACCGAACTGAATATATTCCTGCTAGAACATATACTATTCAATATGATGATAGTAGCACCAAAGTTTTAGATACCATCAAATTAACTTATGGAACTGCACCTTTGCCTGTAACTGCGAATCCGAGTGGCTGCTACAATATTGGACTACGACTACTCAACAGCGCACCAATAACAGATACGACGATATCTACATCTATTTCCGGTATTACTTTTACTGCTGAAACCGCGGGATTAACAGTACGCCAACCGTTTAGTTATTGGTACAGTAGTGCTTCATTAGCCAATATTCATGGCCCTTTATGGATAATTAAAGTACAAAAGACCGGTTATGTCCGAACAGGCGGAACCTTGGATGCTCGGACTATAGGAACACTACAGGGGCTTGGCAATGAAAATGGTGTCAATACACACTGGATTTGGAATTTAACTACAGCGAAACTTCCCGCAAATACAATGAAAATTATTGTGCTAAGTTGTTCACTAAAAAATAATCAAAACACTTATAATATTAATATGGGTGATTGGTATGATACCCAATTTAAAAATATTAATGATACACAAGGAACGGTTGACATTCCTATTTCATTAAGTTGCTTATCAGGCACCAATATTAAGGTCACCGTCACATCTGATAATATCGATAATGCAGCAAATGGACGATTAGGCTTAGTTGGTGCTAATAGTGCCAAGGGTATTGCAGTACAATTATTAAATAATGCAGGAAGCCCCATTACATTAAATCAGCAGTTTACCCAACAAGATGGCGTAACCCAAACAGATTATATTTTCGGGTGGAAAGCTCGCTATATTAAAACGGCCGCAACGGTCACACCAGGGACTGCAAATGCCAATGCCACTGTTAATATTCTTTATGAATAGGAATAGTTTATGAGAAATTTAATTATATTTATAATTAACCTCTGTATCCCATTAATAGCGAATGCCGGTGATACTGTCTATTTAAAGTTTACGGGAAATATAAAAGCAGCTACGTGTAATTTAACTGCTGGAAATAGTGTAGATATTGATCTAAATACATGGCCTGCAGACAGTTTTTACTCTGCTCAAAGTGGTACAGATTGGAAACCATTTACGCTCGAGTTAAAAGATTGCTCCTCGTTTATTAATAGCGTGAGATTAACATTTACAGGGACTGCGGACAGCACCGATATTACAAGCCTATACAAAAATAATGGGACAGCGACCAATATTGCCATCCAATTACAGAGTGGTGACGGTGCGACACCATTGGGGAATAGCAAAGTATTAACCATTCCGACCAACGGGCAGCCTTTGGTGAGCATTCCCCTACGTACACGGGCATTTTCCTCGCTCGGTAATGGTACCTCTGGCACCTTATCCGCCAATATTACTGCCACCATTACCTATTTATAAGGGGCTGACCATGAAAAGAATTTTATTCAGTTTACTTGGCTTGTTCACCCTGCCAGCAATGGCGGAAAGCGTCAATATTTATGTACACGGTAACGTAGTTACCATGCCCTGCAAAGTAGAAAATACCAGTTATAACGTGGAGCTTGGTAAGATAAATCGTTGGAATTATCGTAGCCCTGCGCAAAGCCCGTGGGTAGATTTTTCTATCAAATTAATTGATTGCCCAGTATCAACCAAAAATGCCAAATTCAGTATTAATGGCACAGCCGATGCTACGGACAATAACTATTTTGTGAATACCGGTAGCTCGACTGGCGGTTTACTCCATTTAGCGCAAAAGAGTAATAAAGCCACTATCAAGAATGGCAGTGTGCTAAATATCGTTATCAACAGCACCACAAAATCTGCTGAAATTCCATTATCTGCAAGAATGATTAGCCTTCAACCGATGTTCATGCCAGGAGACTTTAAAAGTCATTTAGAGTTTTCACTAAGTTATCCATAAAAGGTGATTGTAAATATATCATTCTAATAGCCTAGTAGTATTTATATTTTATATCGGTTTTAAGTAAGGAATGGCTAATTATATTTCTTGTTGAAAATCAAAATATATTAAAACGCTAGCAATGGTAACATCGGGAATGGAAAATATGAATATCACTGTAAATATTCGTTATAAACAGATAGGAAATAGATTATTTATTACATATTTTATGAAATAGAAATTCTATTAGACAGTGAAAAAAGGAGTAAATGATGCCAGAATACTATCCTATTTCCCGAATTATTGGTAAGAAGATTACGTATTATAGGAAAATGAATGGAATGTCTCTTTGTGACATTTCTAAAATGATTAATGTCAGTGAACAACAGCAATCCCGCTATGAACGCGGTGTTAATCGTATTAATTTAGATAGGCTTCACCAGTATGCTAGGATATTTAGTATTGACTTAATCGATTTTTTTGATCTCAATGAACATGATACCGATAATATAAAGCAGAATATTGAAAAACAATCCAATAAAGATAATACTAAATAGTAATTTAAGCATAATAGCCATTTATTGATCTAACACTATAGTTTCTTAGAGTAATTAATGCTAAGTTGATAATCATATTGAGCTCATTATACTTTATTAGATCATCGAACTAAGATTGATTTTTTTGAATTATTGATTTACTCACAGGGATACTCAATATGTCTAAAAATTATCTCATATCTCAAATGATCGGTAGTAAAATCATTTACTATCGCAAAATGAATGGAGTCACATTACAGAAGCTTGCTGATACAATCGGTGTGAGCAAACAACAGCAGTCACGTTATGAAAGAGGAGTTAATAGAATTAGTTTAGATAGATTAGCTCAATATGCAAACTATTTTGATATTGATCTTAACTGTCTTTTAGACATCAATGATAAATAAGTATTTTGATATCTTCTATTTATTTAATAGTCATCACTAAATAGCTCTCATAATAAATATACCTAGGAGTTAAAGATATGGAGAAAATAGTATCAAAAGCTGTCGGTTTAAAAATAAGAGCCCTTAGAGAGAACCGCGGCATTAGTGGAAAAAAACTCAGTGAGTTAATGGGAATCAGCCAACAACACTTATCACGCTACGAAAATGGCGATGTGAATATTCATGTGGATACGCTCTACCATTTTTCACTTATTTTCTCAGTCGATCCTGCCTATTTCTTTGCGGAGTTTAATGAAAGAACGGGCAACCGCGAGGAGCAAGACAGTAAAAAAAGTTATTACGCCGCTGAGTCAGTGGTTGTTTAATGACTACTTTTCACAGCTCATTTTATTTTGCAATCGGTGCTTCAGAATTTAAGCACCGATTTATCATCTATAACCCATTCCCGTTATTAGATTCTTCCAGTAACCATTGCTGAAAAATCGCCATTGCTGGTGTCATTGGTTTGGATTTTAATCGACTCAGCCAATAACCGCCTAGGGTCACGGAAATATCAAACGGTTGCACCAAACTCCCTGCACTTAGCTCCTGTTCAAACATACAACTTGGCGCAATCACGATACCCTCCATAAGTAATGCCGCTTCCACCATTAAACGGGAAGAATCGAAAACAGGACCTTTCACTCGCCACGGCTCTACATTGGCAGCTAAAAACCATTTATCCCATTCATCTTTTCGGTAGGAGCGCATTAATGGAAAGTTTTGCAAATCAATGGGGTTCTTAAGTTTACGGGCAATTTTTTCAGCGCAAAGTACCGTATGTGGTGCTGAAAATAATGGGGTATTTTCGACTAATGGCCATAACCCTTCACCAAAGCGAATAGCAAAATCGGCTCCTTCCCCTGCGAGATTCACCACATTATTGTGCGTCATAATACGCAAATCGATATAGGGATAGCGTTCAGAAAAACACGATAATCGTGGTAGCAGCCAACCGACCGCAAAGGTACCCACCACAGAAACATTCAGAACTTCATGATAATGGCCATCTTCGAATTGCTGCAATAATGATTCGATTTGGTCGAAAGATCGGCTAACCACAGGCAATAATGCCAACCCTTCATCAGTTAGCGCCAGCCCTCTTGGTAAACGAATAAATAGCTCCAAACCCAATTGCTCTTCCAGCGCACGAACTTGCTGGCTTACTGCGGCTTGAGTCACATTTAGCTCCATGCCCGCCCGCGTAAAGCTTAAGTGACGCGCTGATGCCTCAAAAGCTCTGAGAGCATTCAGCGGTAAACGGTAACGAGCGTTCTCAGCCATAAGATTTTCTTTTGCCTCATCGAATTTTATATCGTTTTAATTCATGCGCGAAAAGCCGCATACTCCGACCCCAGAATCACTTCACGTTTGGAGTGGTAATATTTTGCTTGCCACTCATCATAACTAAAACTTTTATTTTAATGGATATCTGTATGAAAAATCTTTTTCGTCACGGACGGCTGCTTGTCGCCGTCAGTTTGGCATTAACGTCATTATCTAGCGCGGCATTAACACAGTCTGACGTGGACAGTATTATTAAGCCGTTAATGAAACAGCAGCAAATTCCAGGCATGTCAGTGGCAATTTCCGTTGATGGAAAACACTTTATTTACCATTATGGAATCCAATCCAAGCAGACCAAAGTCCCTGTCACCGATAATACGCTGTATGAAATTGGCTCTTTATCAAAAACATTCACGGCAACACTAGCTTCCTATGCCCAAGGGCAAGGTAAGCTCGATTTTTCTCAGCCTGTGAGCCACTATTTGCCAGAATTAAAAAATACGGTATTTGATAAAGTGACAGTGATGAATTTAGCCACACATACTTCTGGCTTATCTCTCTTTGTTCCCAACACCGTGACGAATAGTGCCGAGTTAATCCAGTATTACCAACAATGGTCTCCAGAAAAACCAATTGGTGAATATCGTTCTTATTCCAATCTCGGAGTGGGTTTATTGGGTATAGTCACAGCAAAACAGCTGGGAACGACATTTTCGCAAGCGACAGATAACATGATGTTACCTGCTTTGGGGATGAAACATACCTATTTACAGGTTCCTCAACATCAGCAACAGAATTATGCTCAAGGTTATAATAAGCAACATCAACCTGTCCGCGTAACCCCAGAGATCTTAGATAATGAAGCCTACGGTTTGAAATCGACAGCTAAGGATTTGATTCGTTTTCTCGATATCAATATGCAAGTTGTCGACGTGAAGAAATCTTGGCAGGAAGCGGTCGAAGATACCCATACGGGTGTGTATATGACGGATTCTTTTGTGCAAGATTTAATGTGGGAAAGTTATCCATGGCCAGTCTCATTGGCTCAATTACAACAAGGCAACCGTGATGATATGGCGCTTAAACCACAAAAAGTTGAAGCTATTCAACCACCACAGCCACCAGAGTCTGCTGCGTTCTATAACAAAACAGGCTCCACCAACGGGTTTGCAGCTTATGCAGCCTTTATTCCCGACGAAAAAATTGGCATCGTGCTGCTCTCTAACCAATGGTACCCAATCCCTGAGCGCATCAACGCAGCCTACCAGCTAATCGAAAAAATGAAACACTAGCCCAGCGGAATATGCAGAATCTGGAATCTGGAATCTGGAATCTGGAATCTGGAATCTGGAATCTGGAATCTGGAATCTGGAATGTTTTAAATAACTATCTAATAAACATCCAATGTTCTAAATAATTCACGTTGTGGCTAAGCGTCAAACGAGGTTATCTCGGGGAGCATACAAAAGTATGTGACCCGAGTGACCGAGAGCAGACAACAAAGCCACGGCGTGAAGTATGACGAACATTTAGATGACGCGAGAAAATTGGTGTAATCTCATTTGACTTCTAAGATAAACATCAAAACACATACACACATTACGAATCAGCAATCGCCCGCGCGGCGTGACTTTTATCCCCGTTTCACTGACCTCCACCAGCCCATCTTCTGCCATTGGTTTGAGTAGTTCTAGGTCTTCTTTGAAATAGGTTTTGAAGTCAATTGGGTAGAGCGCTTCAATTTGCGCAAAGTTCAATTGGAAGTTGCAGATCAATGTTTTGATCACATCGCGGCGCAGACAGTCGTCATCTGTTAGCACTAATCCACGCCATAAGGCATGCCCTTTTTCTTCCACTTGCGCGTAGTAGGTTTTTAAATCTTTCTGATTTTGGGCGTAGTTATCGCCGAGCATACTGATCGCAGATACCCCTAATCCTAATAAATCGCAATCCCCTTGGGTGGTATAACCTTGGAAATTACGATGTAAAATTCCTTCTCGCTGTGCCACGGCAAGTTCATCTTCTGGGCGAGCAAAGTGATCCATCCCGATAAATTGATAACCGCCGGATGTCAGCGTTGCGATAGTATCTTGCAGAATATCCAGTTTTTGCTCCGCCGTTGGCAGGTCTTCATCTTTGATTTTACGCTGCGCCGCAAATAAATTCGGCAAATGCGCGTAGTTGAAAACGCTTAAACGATCAGGCGCAAGCTCCGCCACTTTTTTCAATGTAAACGCGAAGCTTTCAGGGGTCTGTTTTGGTAAACCGTAAATCAGGTCGATACTGGTTGACGTGAAGCCAGTCTCTTTCGCACGTTTAATTAGCGCAAAAATAAACTCTTCATCTTGCTCGCGGTTAACCAGAACTTGCACTTCTTTATTAAAGTCTTGGACACCCATGCTTAGACGGTTAAAGCCTTCACTGCGCAGATGGTCAATCATGTCGAGTTCGATTTCACGGGGATCGACTTCAATGGACATCTCCGCATCCGGCGCAAAATGAAAATGTTTTTTCAGCAAGCCCACTAAATGACTGACTTGAGCTTTATCTAAGTAAGTTGGTGTACCGCCGCCCCAGTGCATTTGAGTCACTGTACGATTTTTAAGTAACGCAGCACGCTGGATAATTTCTTTTTCAATGACTTCTAAATACTCATCCGCTTTGTGTTTTTGGCGAGTGACTAGCTTATTACAGCCGCAGAAATAACACAGTTTGTGGCAAAACGGGATATGCACATACAGAGACAAAGGACGGTCAGGATAACGTTGGGTTGCCTCAATAAAAGCCTGTTCATTGTAGTCTTGGTTAAACTCTAAGGCTGTTGGATAAGAGGTATAACGCGGACCTGAATAGTTATATTTTTGGATGAGAGAGAGATCCCAAACAATATTTTGCTCTGACATTGATATTCCTTAATTGACCACACGCTCGAAAGCATCACTATTAATTATATCTCTTTAGATTATTTTTTAGCTATTTATGTAAAGAGTGTATACCGCAAAGATTATAGCGATGTTAGAAAAAACAGATCTGATGCAACATCAAAGAAAAGGAAGATAGGTGAGAAATGGGACAATATTCCTCCCGTAAAGACAGGAGGAATAAACAGAGAGGCGATTATTTACTTTTTAAGATGCGCATAATGTCATCAAATTTCTCTTCTTCCTCTTCATCACCTTCTTCATCAGCATATTCGATACCAAGCATATTCATCAATTCGTCGATGCGATCTAAGCAGGTGTCAACATACTGTTGCTCTTGCGCAGTGATAGTTTCGCCATCTTCCAGGCGTGCCAGAATCGCATCTAAGCGATCGTTGCTTTCCAGCATTTCCAGCTCTTTTTCTGGCGTCAGTTTTTCTTTCACCACTGGCTTCTCTTTCACTACTGGACGTGCGGTTGGTTTGTTATCTTCCACGATTAATGGGATCGGCTTTTTGCTGCCAATACGTGGATCAACCTGAGCATTTTGCCCATTTTTTTGACCTGTTGATGATCCGTCTTGGTTACGGCTACCAGACTTATGTCCGCGATGTTTTTTCTCACGTTTACGCTCACGCCCTTCCGCGTTGAGCTCTTCTTTCGTCTTACGGTATTTTTTCTTTGGTTTGCTGGTTGGTTTTTTCGGTGAATTCATGGTTTGCTACCTTGATAAAATCAGTTTCTGCTGCGGAATCTAGCAGGATCCCTTAAGCGGTGAAAGCACTACTTTGCAATTTAGGTGAATTTTATCTCACTTTGCATTCGCAACAGTACTTTAATGATTATACCTTAAATAATTTGAGTTGCATGCAAGCAACAAAAAGGGAAGCCCGTTAAGGGTCTTGCACTCAGAATAGAGATTTATGTTTTGAGCGATATTCTAGGTAATTCAAGTTGCCTAAGCATTCCAATGCTCTCAATAGCTGTATCACCAGGGGGCAAAAATAGAGAGTCACCTTGAGCAATGCTCTAAATAGTTTGTGCTGTAGCAAGGCGGCAAGAGTTGCTAATCCCTAGGAGCATACACAAGTATGTGACTAGGGTTAGCAATTGAAGCCAACGCCGCTACAGCGCAAAATATGACGAGCATTAATATTAGGCGTCGATCCAGATCATTTTGAGTAAGAACATCGCAGCAACTAAAATCACACACAGACCTAGGTCACGCCAGCGCCCTGTACCGATTTTCATCGCACAGTACGCAATAAAACCTAGCGCAATACCTTCTGTAATCGAGAAGCTAAATGGCATCATGACCGCAGTAATAAACGCCGGAACGGATTCCGTTAAGTCATCCCATTTCACGCGCGTTAAGCTTGAAGTCATCAGAACGCCAACATAAATCAGCGCGCCTGCCGTTGCATAGGCTGGAACCATACCCGCCAGCGGAGAGATAAACATGGTCAACAGGAATAACACACCGACGACAATCGCGGTTAAACCTGTACGACCGCCCACCGATACCCCTGAAGAGCTTTCGATGTAGGCTGTTACGGACGAAGTCCCCATTGCAGAACCTGCCACCGAACTTAAGCTATCCACATACAGTGCTTGTTTCATGCGAGGGAAAGTCCCACGCTCGTTGGTAATACCGGCTTTGTCTGTTACCCCAATCATGGTGCCCGAGGAGTCAAACAGGTTTACCAACATAAAGGCAAAGATAACCCCAGAAAGTGCCAGATCCAGTGAGCCAGCAAAGTCCACTTGGCCAACAACACTGGTAATACTTGGCGGCATTGAGAAAATGCCCGTATATTTCACATCGCCCAGCGCCAAACCAATCAGCGTCGTGACGGCAATAGAAACTAACACCGCAGCATGAATATTACGCGCCGCTAAGATAGCGATAATAAAGAAACCAAGAGCCCCCAGCCACACATTGTGATGGGTTAAATTACCAATTGAAACTAAGGTATCTGGGTTTGCAACGATAATACCGGAGTTTTTCAGCCCCATCATGGCGATAAATAGACCGATACCGCTGGTGATCCCCACACGTAAACTCAGGGGAATATTGGCGATGATCCAGTAACGAATACGGAATAACGTCAGAATGAATAAGCCAACCGCCCCCCAGAATACTGCCCCCATAGCCACTTGCCATGAATAGCCCATCGCGCCAACAACCACAAAGGCAAAAAAGGCGTTCAGCCCCATCGCAGGTGCAACTGCAATTGGTAAGTTAGCCAGTAATCCCATCAAAATACTGCCAATCGCTGCGATTAAACAAGTTGTCACGAATACCGCTTTGATATCCATGCCAGCAACGGACAAAATTTGTGGGTTAACGAAAACGATATACACCATCGTCAGGAAGGTAGTGAATCCTGCAACGACCTCTGTTCTTGCGGTGGTGCCGTGTTCTTGTAATTTAAACACACGCTGGAACAGACCCTGCTGTTGCGAAGAGCCAGATGATTGATTAGTCATTAAAATGCGCCTTGTCGAAATGTCATGCCCTAGAGTGCCAATGGCGGCATGGTGGACACGAAAAAAAGTTTTTTTCGACTCATGGTACAACTAAACATCACAAAAGAAAACGATTGCGTTATTTAAAATAAATAGGGTTTCTTAACTGACTGATACTATAAATGAATATCGAGAAAACGATGGCGGCTATCACGCCGCCATTACAACATAGCGCTACGAGGGTGAATTAGGAAAGCGCGATCAATTTTTGGCGTCGCCAAAACAACCAACCGCGTTTTGCGGCTCTACTGCGCGGCGCACGTTTATCACTGAGTTTTTTCGCCACTTGGTTGGCAAGAATTTCCACTGACAGGCACATCACAAAGTAGATAAATGCCACAAACAGGAAGACTTCCAGCGGGTATATCATTTCACGGTTATTCACCTGTGTGGCTAAGAATGACAGCTCTGCCACCCCTACAATATACGCCAGAGAGGTATCTTTAATTAACGCAACCCATTGGTTAATAAAAGAAGGCACCATCATACGTAAGGCTTGAGGTAACACCACATTCCACAGTACTTGCCATCGGTTAAACCCGAGAGAAAGCCCTGCGTTCCATTGCCCTTGACCGATAGCTAAAATTCCCGCTTTCACGCCGTGCGCTAAATAGGCGGAGGTGATCAGCGCTAATGCGCACACCACCGCCGTCACGCCCGGAATTTCGGTTCCGAAAACGATCGGCAATAAGAAGTAGGTCCAAAAAATCAACATAATGACGGGAATGGCACGGAAAAAGCCTAAAACGGCGGCAAATAAATTCATCCAGAAACCACGTAGCATCGCCAGCGCAATACCGCCCAATGTGCCGAGGACAATAGACGCGGCACCAGCTAATACGCTCATAATTAGCGTTAGGGCGGCCCCTTCTAGGGGACCATCAGGGTAAGCCCCAAATAGCAAATATTGCCAGTTATCTGTAATGACTGAAAAATCCATCTTATACCCCCTGAGCCAACTGACGCTGTTGTCGCCACTGACCCCAGCCTTCCATAAACGCAATAATCACAATATAGAGCACAGTCGCTAAACCAAATGCTGCAAATGTTTGAAGTGACTGACTATCCACTTGGCGTGATACGTAAGAAAGCTCCGCGACCCCAATCGCCATTGTCAGCGAAGAGTTTTTTACAACGTTCATGTATTGCCCAAGTAATGGCGGTAACGCAATTTTCACCGCTTGCGGTAAAATGACTAAGCGCATGGACTGCCATGACGTTAAACCCAATGCAAGCGCCGCCTGTTTTTGCCCTTGGCGCACGCCTCGGATCCCAGAACGTACTTCTTCCGCAATAAACGGTACCGTGTATAAGGTTAAGCCCACAAAGCCCGCTAAAAACTCAAAAGATGGCCAGCCCAATGTCAGTCCAAAAATGTCGACTTCATGGGGGGTATTAAGCCATTCCATTGCAGCTGCAGGTAAAATTTCTCCTGATGCGAAATACCAAAAAAATAGCTGCACCAGTAGCGGCGTATTACGAAAAATCGAGATATAGACACTCACGAACCAGCGTAAAGGCGCTATTTGGCTATCTCTTGCTGAAGCGACAATGAAACCTAATAGCGTAGCTGCGATGATCGTACAAATTGATATCCAGACCGTCAGCAAAAAGCCATAGCCAAACCACTCAAGATATTGTGGGGCTAAGAGATGCGTAGACCAGAAGTCACCGCTGAAAAATTTGTCGAACATGTTCTGCCTCGCTATAACTGACAACCCCTGCAACATGGCAGGGGCGTTTACTCTCACTAAACGACATAACTAACTTAAGATTTAGGCTGCTCGCTCAGTGGGGCAAATTTGAATTCACCACGTGGTTGTGCCGCTTTGGTGTCTGGACCAAACCAACGGTTATAGATCTCGTTAGCTTTGCCTTCTTTTTCCAGTTTCAGTAATGTGGCATTCACATTTTCGATTAAACGCGTTTCCCCTTTACTCGCCCCTAACGCTTGATACTCTTTCGTTAAGCTAAACGGTGAAATTTCGAAATCAGCTTTTACTTTTTCTGGCAGATTACCTAATAAACCAACCAGTTTTGCATCATCTTGCGTGATTGCTTGTACGTTACCATTACGCAATGCAGCAAAGGCTTGCGGGGTATCATCGTAAGAAATCACTTTAGTATTCGGGAAGCGTTCACGCAGAGTCACTTCCTGCACAGTACCTTTGTCTGCTCCAATGCGCAGTGGGGCAATATCTTCAGGCGTTTTCAGCACGCCTTTACGAGCGATAAATTTTTGCCCTGTTGCAAAGTCAGGAATGGAGAAATCCACCTGTTTTGCGCGTTCGTCTGTAATTGTGAAGTTGGCACCAATCAGGTCAACTTTGCCGGATGTTAACAGTGGAATGCGGTTAGCCGGGTTGGTTGGACGCAGTTCCAATTTCACCCCAAGATCATCCGCAATCGCTTGAGCAATATCGATATCATAGCCCGCGAGTTTTTTGGTTTGAGGGTCAATAAAACCGAATGGGGGGTTGCTGTCAAAAACTGAAATGCGGATCACTCCCGCTTGTTTAATATCATCTAATTTATCAGCGCTAGCGACATTCGCTGTCAGCGCCAGACCTGCAACTAAAAGTGCGGAAGTAAGAAAACGAGCTTTCATTGAATACCCCTAACGGTAAATTTGTGTAAATCGACCATCACAAGCTATCAACTATTTCTTAGCACTTGAAATAATATTAAATAATATATTTATATCAATTTGGAATATATTGAGACATAAAAAAAGGGGTAAAAATCCATCGGAGCGACCCCTAAAATGTTGCAGATTAAGACTCTTATCGAGCAAGAAGAAAATGAAGAAGATGAACACTGAGGTGCGAACACCTCAGTGGTTTAACAATTACTCTTTGTTGCTGTCTTTCGAGCTAGTCAGCATTTTTTCAAGGCTATCCCCACCCACATGGCGGAAATCTTGCCCTTTCACATAATAGAAAATGAACTCACAGATGTTCTGGCAACGGTCACCGATACGTTCAATCGAACGAGCACAGAATAGAGCCGTTAAGACACTTGGAATGGTACGCGGGTCTTCCATCATATACGTCATTAACTGACGGACAATTCCTTCATACTCTTGGTCTACTTTTTCATCTTCACGATAGATACGGATAGCTTCTTCCAAGTCCATGCGAGCAAAAGCGTCCAACACATCATGCAGCATTTGTACTGTATGGCGACCTAATGATTCTAGGCTCACTAACAGTGGTTGATGCTGTTGAGAGAATTTTTCCAGTGCGGTTTGGCAGATTTTATCCGCAACGTCACCGATTCTTTCCAGTTCAGCAATCGTTTTTGAGATTGCCATAATCAAACGCAAGTCACTTGCCGTCGGCTGGCGCTTGGCAATGATCTTGACGCACTCTTCATCGATTGCCACTTCCATCATGTTAACCTTATGGTCGTTGGCAATCACTTCTCGCGCTAGGGCTTCATCCTGATTATGCATTGCAGTGATGGCCTTGGTGAGCTGTTCTTCCACCAGCCCTCCCATTGTCATCAATTCAGTATGGATATGTTCCAGTTCAGCATTGAACTGCCCGGATATATGTTTGTTGTGGTTCAGCGTATCCATCGTCGGCTCCATATCAACCGTAGCGGCCAGTAATATAATCTTCAGTTTGTTTCATTTCAGGGGTGGTGAACATCTTGTCAGTGTTATTAAATTCCACCAACTCACCTAAGTACATAAATGCAGTGTAATCAGAACAACGTGCAGCTTGTTGCATGTTATGGGTGACGATCACCACGGTATATTCTGATTTCAATTCGCTAATCAGTTCTTCAATGCGCCCCGTTGAAATTGGGTCCAACGCAGAACATGGCTCATCAAGTAACAGAACCTCTGGGCGAATAGCAATACCACGTGCAATACACAGACGCTGTTGCTGACCACCAGAGAGGCTATAGCCGCTTTGATGGAGTTTATCTTTAGTTTCATTCCATAACGCCGCTTTCGTCAATGCCCACTGCACACGCTCATCCATTTCTACGCGAGACAGTTTTTCGAACAGACGCACACCAAACGCGATATTGTCATAGATAGACATTGGGAATGGTGTTGGCTTTTGGAACACCATTCCGACTTTGGCACGTAATAACGCGATATCTTGTTTATCAGTTAGAATATTTTGACCATCCAGTAAAATTTCGCCTTCTGCGCGTTGCTCACCATATAACTCGTACATTTTGTTGAAAGTACGTAGCAGTGTGGATTTACCGCAACCAGATGGACCGATAAACGCAGTGACTTTGTTCTTTTCAATATCTAAAGAGATATTTTTCAGCGCATGAAACTTTCCATAGTAGAAGTTAAGGTCACGAACTTTAATTTTACTGTTTGTAATGTCGTTTGCATTAATCATGGTTACTTCTCTCTATCAATTCTTTTATTCGTCTGGGATTAGTGTTTTTTCTGTGCAAACACAACACGGGCAATGATATTAAGTAACAGGACACATAAGGTGATCAGAAGAACCCCTGCCCATGCTAATTCCTGCCATTCAGAGAACGGACTCATTGCAAATTTGAAGATAGTCACTGGTAAGTTAGCTATTGGCTCATTCATGTCAGTGCTCCAGAATTGGTTGGACAATGAAGTGAACAGCAGCGGTGCGGTTTCCCCCGCAATACGTGCGATAGCCAGCAAAATACCGGTAATAATCCCAGATACAGATGCTTTTAATGTAATGGATAAAATCATTTTCCATTTTGGCGTGCCCAGTGCGTATGCTGCTTCGCGCAGGCTATCTGGCACTAATTTCAACATATTCTCGGTCGTGCGGATAACAATTGGAATTTGCAGTAATGCTAATGCAATGACCCCTGCCCAACCCGAGAAATGCTGCATTTGAGCAACCACGATGGTGTAAACGAACAGCCCGACCACAATAGAAGGAGCTGATAACAGAATGTCGTTAATAAAACGGGTCACCGAGGCTAACCATGATTTACGACCATATTCCGCTAAGTAGATACCCGCTAAAATCCCTAATGGTGTACCGATGACTGTCGCCCATAGGATTAATAATCCACTTCCCACAATGGCGTTAGCCAAACCACCACCTTCCGTATTGGGTGGCGGTGTCATTTCAGTAAACAGATTGAGGGACATGCCATCAATCCCTTTGGTGACTGTGGAGAATAAGATCCACACTAACCAGAACAAACCAAATGCCATGGTTAGCATGGAGACAAATAATGCCATTCTGTTGACTTGACGGCGCCATGCTTGGCGGCGTGCTCGTTCTTTTTGATTAACTACAACAGGTTGAGATATCGACATATTAACGTCCCTCATTCTTAGCAAGACGCATAACCATCAGTTTGGAAATTGCCAGAACGATGAAGGTAATCACAAACAGAATTAAACCAAGTTCCATCAATGCTGCCGTATGTAAACCGCTTTCTGCTTCTGCAAATTCGTTCGCCAGCGCAGAGGTAATACTGTTACCCGGCATAAACAGTGACAAGCTATCAAGTTGGTACGTGTTACCGATGACAAACGTCACCGCCATGGTCTCACCCAGTGCACGACCGAGCCCTAGCATCACCCCACCAATCACCCCATTTCGGGTATAAGGCAAAACGATGTTCCAAATCACCTCCCATGTCGTACAGCCGATTCCGTAGGCTGACTCTTTCATCATCACGGGAGTTTGTTCGAACACATCACGCATCACGGAAGCGATGTAAGGAATAATCATAATGGCGAGGATAATCCCTGCCGCAAGAATACCAATACCAAAGGCTGGACCTGAAAACAGTTCGCCGACAATTGGAATGCTCGACATCACGTTGCCCACAGGCTCTTGGAAGTATTCTGCAAATAATGGTGCGAAGACAAATAGCCCCCACATACCATAAACAATACTTGGGATTGCAGCGAGAAGCTCAATCGCAATACCTAACGGGCGTTTTAACCAATTAGGTGCTAGCTCTGTTAAAAATAAGGCAATACCGAAGCTAACAGGTACTGCGATAATCAGAGCGATTAATGATGTCACAATGGTGCCGTAAATTGGCACTAATGCACCAAATTGTTCCGCTGGCGCATCCCACTCTTTGTTCCACAAAAACGAAAACCCGAATTTCTGCATACTTGGCCAAGATGCGAAAATCAGGGAAATAATAATACCACCCAGCATGAGGAGAGTGATTAGCGCAGCTATTTTGACTAATGCACTAAAAATCACGTCGCCCGACTTACTAGGGGCTTTAAATGCCGTTATTTTTTCGGCCATGCGCTTTGTTCTCATTCCATGCCTACTTTACAGTAGGACTTACGTTACTACGGTGAATAAGCAGGTGCTATTCCTCAGCACCCGCTTACCATTTTCCAACCCGAGGAAACACTTAGAACAGTGCTTTACCTTGGCTATCTTTCACTTCAGTTTTCCATGCTGCACGTACTGCGGTCACAACTTCTTGAGGTAACACAGCATAGTCCAATGCTTCCGCTTGCTGACCGCCTTTCTCGTAAGCCCAGTTGAAGAAATCAAGAACCGCTTTACCTTTTTCAGCATTCGCTTGTTGCTTGTGAACTAAGATGAATGTGGTTGAGGTAATAGGCCATGCATTAGCACCTTCACGGTTAGTCAGGTCTTGTGCAAATGTTTTAGACCAATCCACTTTTTTCGCTGCTGCGCTGAAGCTGTCACCTGTTGGTGAAACTGGCTGACCATCCGCAGAAACGAGCTTAGTATACGCAAGATTATTTTGTTTTGCGTAAGCATATTCTACATAACCGATAGAGCCTGGCAGACGTTGAACAAAGGCTGCCACGCCATCGTTACCTTTACCACCTACGCTGTTTTTCGGCCAGTTAACCGTTGATCCCGCTCCCACTTCATCTTTCCAATTTGCGCTAACTTTTGCTAAGTAGCTAGTGAAGACGAAAGTCGTACCAGAACCATCAGAGCGACGAACTACCGCGATGTTTTGGTCTGGTAATTTTACGTTTGGATTCAGTTTTACGATGGCTGGGTCATTCCATTTTGTAATTTTACCTAAGTAGATATCGCCCAGAGTTTTACCATCAAGAACCAGCTGATTAGATTCGATGCCTTTAACGTTTACCGCTAAAACAACGCCACCAATCACGGTTGGGAATTGGAATAAACCGTCTTCTTTGAGTTTGTCATCAGTCAATGGCGCATCTGATGCACCGAAATCAACTGTTTTTGCATTAATTTGTTTCACACCACCAGAAGAACCAATCCCCTGATAGTTAATTTTATTACCTGTTTCTTTCTGATAAGTGTCTGCCCACTTCGCATAAACAGGAGCAGGGAATGTCGCGCCAGCTCCGGTCAGGCTGGTAGCAGCAAAAGAAGACATTGCAGTCAGAGATAAAGTTGCTGCCATTACGCTTGCTAGTGTGGTACGCATCATTTTCATAATCCCTCCGGGGATGTAAGAAATAATCAAGTATTAAATTATTGGGTGTATGTCACGGTAGGGAAAATAGGACAATTGAGTTACGGCAATATGTCAAGTTTATGACAGTTTTATGACATTTGCGGATTTTATCGACAGGAAAAGAATAATAATGAGGGAGTAAAAACAATTAATTTATTATTTTTCAATTAATTAAATAGGATTAGCGAATATGACAGCCTAACGTTTGGAATATGACATTTTGTCATAAATGAAAAAATTTCTTTCTCTTTCTATCTTTCTATCTTTCTATCTTTCTATCTTTCTATCTTTCTATCTTTCTATCTTTCTATCTTTCTATCTTTCTATCTACACAGTATATCTCTAAGTATTTCAGCTTGTAGGTAGGCGACAAGCAAAGATATCTCAGGGAGCATACATGAGTATGTGACCTGAGTAGCTGAGCGTAGTCAACACCCCTACAAGTTGAAATACGACGAGATACGGCAAGTGAAGATATCCCTAGGAGCATACATGAGTATGTGGCTAGGGTTAACGAGAGCAGCCAACAACGCTACAACGCGAAATACGACGAGATATCAGTCTTCGCGTTCTTTTAGGGGGAGAAGGGCCCTAATAGCAAACCCACCACGCTCACTTTTATGAATCTCAATATTTCCTTCGTGAGCATCAATAATTCGACGAATTATTGCGAGACCCAGCCCCGTGCCTTTGTTGCTGCGGGCTTTTTCGCCTTGAACAAATGGTTGGAATAGGCGTTGAATATCTTCTTCTTTGATGCCTGCGCCATCATCTTCCACTTGGAACCAAACGTAATCTTCATTCTTACCACTGCTGACTTTTATCCAGCCATTTCCGTAACGGTAAGCGTTCACTATCATGTTGGTAATCGCGCGCTTGATTGCTAGGTGGTTACCATTAAACATCACAGGACCTGGTACGAAATTGGTTTCAATTTCACCGATCACGTTAGTTTCAGCGACTACCGCCTCATTCAGAATGGCGTTAAGATCGCAGAATTCCATATCCATCTCTTGCCCTGTTTTCAGGTAAGACATGAACTGCCCGATAATGGCGTCACACTCTTCAATATCTTTATTAATAGATTCAGCGAGGTAACTGTCTTCCGGTCCCATCATTTCAGTGGCGAGACGAATTCGTGTAAGCGGTGTGCGAAGATCGTGGCTAACCCCCGCCATTAATACCGTTCGGTCATTTTCGAGTGATTTTATTCCCGCCGCCATATGGTTGAATGAGCGGATCGCCGCACGAACCTCTGTCGCACCTTTTTCTTGCATTGGCGGCATCACATGCCCCTTTCCTACCTCACCGGCATGATATTCCAGCTCCAATAATGGCTTATTTTGGTAGCGAATATAGAGCCAAACCCCTGCAAAGATGGTAAGGAAAACAGTCAGTGTATAACGGAAAACTTGAGAAAACTGATTTTGACCAATTTCGGTCAGTGGAACACGCACCCAGATATCTGGGGCTAGATAGGATGTTAGCCATAATATCGGATACTCACGGCCTAGCTCTAAATGTACACTCGCCTTGCCACCTAAGTATTCCGACATATTTTCACTTAGAAAATCATACTCTTTCGCCCAATTTAGTCCTTCTTCCATCGCCGCTGAATGGGCGTAAAAGGTAATTCCAAGCTCATTGTAGATTTTCTTACGTAATGCGGGTGAAACTCGCACTGAGGTTCCATCTTGTAGAACCATTTTCTCTGTCATTAATGTCCGCACTTCATAAGCAAGCACTTTATTGAATTGCTGTAGACTTGGCATCACAACAAAATTCAATACCACCATATAGCTGGTCACAAGGCTTGCGAACAAGAGCGCAACAAATAAAAATAACGAGCGAGAAAATGTACTACGTCGAGAGAACCTCAGTCGCTTCATGCTTTACTTCCATCTGGAACGAATACGTACCCCAAGCCCCAAACAGTTTGAATGTAACGTGGGTGCGCAGGATCTTCTTCAATCATACGACGTAAACGTGAAATTTGAACGTCGATAGAACGCTCCATCGCACTGTACTCACGACCCCGAGCTAAACTCATCAGTTTGTCACGAGATAACGGTTCGCGAGGGTAAGACACTAATACTTTCAGTACCGCGAATTCACCACTGGTTAATGGCATGTTTTCTTCGCCTTGGAACATTTCACGCGTTCCGAGGTTCAGTTTGAATTTACCAAAAGTAATGACGGCATCATCTTGAGATGGCGCACCCGGTAATTCGTTCGCTTGGCGACGCAATACCGCGCGAATACGCGCTAGTAGTTCACGAGGATTAAATGGTTTAGGGATATAGTCATCCGCACCAATTTCTAAGCCCACAATACGGTCAACTTCTTCACCTTTCGCCGTCACCATAATGATTGGGATTGGGTTGTTTTGACTACGTAAACGACGACAAATTGATAAGCCATCTTCCCCAGGAAGCATTAAGTCCAATACGATTAAATGAATCGATTCCCGAGTGAGGAGCCTGTCCATTTGTTCAGCATTTGCTGCACTTCTTACCTGAAAACCCTGCTCGGTGAGGTAACGTTCAAGCAGAGCACGTAAACGCATATCATCATCGACGACGAGAACTTTATAACTTTCCTGCATTTATAGCCCCCAAAGTGTGGAATTTTAGAATTATTCTGCTGATGAACGTAACAAAAATAATATTCATACTACTAATTTACCATTAACATTCAGTTTAATGAATCATTTTACTCTTTAACTGATTATTGGTTTATAGCTAATTTCTAGAATAAAATAGGTAACTTTTCCGCCTGGAGTCGTGACCACCACTTCATCCTCAACCTGCTTGCCAATTAACGCACGGGCAACGGGAGAATCGATGGAAATCCACTGCTTAGCAGGGTCAAATTCATCAGCACCCACAATACGGAAAATTCTGATATTTTCGTTATCATCTTCAAGCTTAACCCAAGCGCCAAAAAAAACACGCCCCTCTTGGCGAGGGTCAGGTTCAACAATTCTAAGCTGATCCAATCTTTTGGATAAAAAACGAATACGCCGGTCTATTTCCCGTAGACGTTTTTTACCATAAATATATTCTGCATTTTCGGAGCGATCGCCTTGCGCCGCAGCTTCAGAGACGGATTGAGTTACAAGAGGGCGCTCTTCTTTCCAAAGATATTTCAATTCTTTGTCTAAGGCATCCCACCCTTCACGGGTAATTAACAGGCTCTTATTCATCACATTAAAGGTATATAAATCGGATAATTATAATATTTTATAAAATATAATCTGCGACTTGCCTACCACTAGACAAAAATTCTGTCTGGCAATTCTCTCTACCAGCAAGTATAACTGTGCAGTCTATTTTTCACTGTTCTTTGAGTAGGTATTTAAACACGACATGAATGAAACTCTAAGCCAAATTATTGCGGCCGAACTGCAAGCCCAACCAAAACAGGTGTTTTCAGCCATTACATTATTGGATGAAGGTAATACTGTCCCATTTATCGCCCGCTACCGTAAAGAGGTCACGGGGGGATTGGATGATACTCAGCTACGTCAGCTAGAGAGCCGTTTAGGGTATTTGAGAGAGTTAAACGACCGTAAGCAAACCATTCTAAAATCTATTGATGAACAAGGTAAACTTACCCCAGAACTCGCTTCTGCCATCAATACCACGCTGAATAAAACCGAACTCGAAGATCTCTACCTTCCTTACAAGCCAAAACGCCGTACTCGTGGACAAATCGCAATCGAAGCTGGCTTAGAACCACTAGCTGATACGCTATGGCACGATCCAAGCCAGTCACCTGACGAACTTGCCCAGAACTATGTGGATGCTGAGAAAGGCGTGGCTGACACCAAAGCTGCTCTCGATGGTGCTCGTTATATTTTAATGGAGCGTTTCGCCGAAGATGCCATCCTATTAGCGAAAGTTAGGGATTATATTTGGAAGAATGCCCACATCGTTTCTGTTGTGGCTGATGGGAAACAAACCGAAGGTGTGAAGTTTAGTGACTATTTTGATCACCATGAGCCTGTTGCTCACGTCCCTTCACACCGCGCATTAGCGATGTTCCGAGGACGCAATGAAGGTGTCTTACAGCTGTCTCTTAACTGTGATCCCCAGTTTGAAGAGCCGCCAAAAGAGAGCTACTGCGAAGAAATTATTACTCGTCATCTTGATGTGCGTTTAAACAATGCACCCGCTGACCAATGGCGTAAAGCCGTCATCAGCTGGACTTGGCGAGTCAAAGTGCTTCTGCACTTAGAAACCGAAATCATGAGTACTCTGCGTGAGAAAGCAGAAGAAGAAGCAATTAACGTATTTGCTCGTAACCTCAGTGACTTACTGATGGCAGCTCCCGCAGGTATGCGCGCCACTATGGGTCTCGATCCAGGTTTACGTACTGGCGTCAAAGTTGCCGTGGTTGATGCAACAGGTAAAGTCATGGCAACTGACACCATTTACCCGCATACAGGTCAAGCCGCCAAAGCCGCCACTATCGTTGCAGCATTGTGCCAGAAATACCAAGTCGAACTCGTGGCAATTGGTAATGGCACCGCCTCACGAGAAACTGAGCGTTTCTTCGCTGAGGTGCAAAAACAATACCCAGAAGTCACTGCGCAAAAAGTTATTGTCAGTGAAGCTGGCGCATCCGTTTATTCTGCTTCTGAGCTAGCAGCATTAGAGTTTCCTGACTTAGACGTATCCTTACGAGGCGCGGTTTCTATCGCTCGTCGCTTGCAAGACCCATTGGCTGAACTCGTGAAAATCGATCCGAAATCTATCGGTGTGGGTCAGTATCAACATGACGTGAGCCAAACACAGTTAGCACGTAAATTAGATGCCGTGGTTGAAGATTGTGTAAACTCTGTCGGCGTAGACCTTAATACGGCATCCGTCGCGCTCCTCACTCGCGTGGCTGGCTTGAGTAAAATGATTGCCCAAAATGTCGTCGATTGGCGTGATGCGAATGGTCAATTCAATGACAGAAAACAGTTACTCAAAGTCGCTCGTTTAGGTCCTAAAGCCTTTGAACAGTGTGCAGGGTTCTTGCGTATCACCAATGGTGATAACCCTCTGGATGCATCAACTGTTCACCCTGAAGCCTACCCAATTGTCGAAAAAATCCTTGAAGTCGTTCGCCAACCATTGAAAGAGATCATGGGCAATTCCCAAGTATTAAATAGCCTAAGCCCTCGAGAATTTACGACTGAGCAATTTGGGGTTCCTACCGTTACTGACATTATTAAAGAACTCGAAAAACCAGGTCGCGATCCGCGCCCTGAGTTTAAAACAGCGACCTTTGCTGAAGGCGTTGAAACCATGAATGACCTAACACCGGGTATGATCCTAGAAGGCGCAGTGACTAATGTCACTAACTTCGGTGCATTCGTCGATATTGGTGTTCATCAGGATGGGCTAGTCCATATTTCATCCCTATCCAACAGCTATGTTGAAGATCCTCACAAGGTGGTTAAAACAGGGGATATAGTGAAAGTGAAAGTGCTGGATGTGGATATTGCACGTAAGCGCATTGCGCTCACTATGCGCTTAGATGAGCAAGCTGGTGACGGTAATAGCGCGCCTCGTAGCGCTGCACCTGCACAAGATAGAAATACCCGTAAAGCGCCAGCACCAAGAGGCAATGCTCGCGGCAACAGCTCAAACGCGGGTAACAGTGCGATGGGTGATGCACTGGCTGCGGCTTTTGGTAAAAAGCGTTAACCCCTTCATGCCCTTACTATTTAGGTAAGGGCATTTATCACAACCTATTCAGTCAATAACGGAATACTTCTTCCAAATCTATTCTATTTATTAACTAAAAATAAATTAATTAATTCAATTTATTATCTGTATTCCGTCTTATTTAATGATGTTAATTAACAACATTAACACCTTTTTTTATTTTAAAAAAACTGCCAACTAAATCCCTTTTTGATCCATATCATTTAATCTTGCGGGAAAAAGAGGCTAAATATAACAAATGGTAGATGATTATGATTCTCATTGTTAATTAGATTTAATTTTATCTTCCATACTATTTCTTTTAAAGACGCACAAATTTATAATAATAATTATCAATATTATTCTTAATAACACCATCTATGATTTAACAGTTAAATCATAGAATAAACAGTAATTGGAAGGTACCATGTCCATACTTCCCCAATGCAGTTATAAAATACTTGGCTTTTCACCAGAGATAAGTCCAGCCTATCGCCAAAAATTACTCTCCCTTGGTCTACTTCCAGGCTCAGTATTTAAAGTGGTACGTTTAGCGCCGTTTGGTGACCCCGTACAAATAGAAACTCACCGCGTCAGCTTGGTATTACGCAAAAAAGATTTGGCATTGATTAACTTAGATGAAGTGCATACAAATTAATTATTCTTTGCATTTATTCCAATAAAGATTTTCATTTTTCACGACTGGCATACAACACTATGAAACCATTAACTATCGGCCTTATTGGTAACCCTAACGCAGGTAAAACAACCTTGTTTAACCAGTTAACAGGATCACGCCAGCGTGTCGGTAACTGGGCTGGCGTTACCGTTGAGCGTAAAGTTGGACGTTTCCAAACGCCTGAACACAAGATTGAACTTGTTGATTTACCGGGTACTTACTCACTCACAACCATTTCAGAGCAAACTTCACTTGATGAACAAATCGCCTGCTACTTTATTTTAAGTGGTGAAGCCGACATGTTGATCAACGTTGTCGATGCCTCAAACCTCGAGCGTAACTTATACCTAACATTACAGCTGGTCGAGCTCGGCGTTCCCTGCATCGTTGCACTGAATATGCTGGATATCGCCGAAAGCCAACATATTGATATTGATGTTAAACAACTGGAAAAACAGCTGGGCTGCCCTGTTATCCCAATGGTTTCCACACGGGCTACGGGTCTCGAAAAACTCAAACAAGCTATTGATAGCCATCCACAAAATAGCCAACAAGCTCTCGTTCAATACCCGCCACAACTTTTACAAACCGTCGATACACTTTCTGAGCAAATCTCTGCTCAGCAATTTAGCCAACAACAGCGCCGTTGGTTAGCATTACAGATCTTGGAAGGCGATATTTATAGTCGTCAACGCGCTAACATCTCTGAGCAAGTGCTCGCTGAAACGCGCACCAAACTCAAAGAGACGTTACAAGAAGAACCAGAGTTATTAATTGCTGATGCGCGTTATCAATCTATCGCCACGATCTGTCATGCTGCGATTAATAACAGTGAAGCTGAACCGAATAAACTCACGCAGACCCTAGATAAATTTATCTTGAACCGCTGGCTGGGCGTACCTATCTTTTTATTTGTGATGTATCTGATGTTCGTCCTTGCTATCAATATTGGTGGTGCTTTGCAGCCGTTCTTTGAAGGGGCGTCAGAAGCTATTTTTATTCATGGTATCCAATGGATTGGTGCAACAGCAAACTTCCCAGAATGGTTGACTGTTTTCTTAGCTCAAGGCGTCGGTGGCGGTATCAACACCGTCCTGCCTCTCGTACCACAAATCGGTATGATGTACCTGTTTTTATCTATCTTAGAAGACTCCGGCTATATGGCTCGTGCGGCTTTTGTCATGGATAGATTAATGCAAGCCCTTGGTTTACCTGGCAAGTCTTTCGTTCCGCTGATTGTCGGATTCGGTTGTAACGTTCCTTCTATCATGGGTGCTAGAACGTTAGATGCACCTCGTGAACGCCTTATTACCGTCCTGATGGCGCCATTTATGTCCTGTGGTGCTCGCTTAGCCATCTTTGCTGTATTCGCAGCGGCTTTCTTTGGCAAAAATGGCGCGAGTGTCGTGTTCTCTCTGTACCTTCTTGGTATTGTCGTCGCAATCCTGACAGGCTTATTGCTCAAACACACCCTAATGCGTGGAGAAGCCTCACCCTTTGTGATGGAACTACCGGTCTACCACGTCCCTCATACCAAAACGTTACTCATCCAAACTTGGCAGCGTTTAAAGGGCTTTGTGGTTCGTGCAGGTAAGGTGATTGTCGTAGCAAGTATTTTTATCGGGGCACTTAACAGTTTCTCCTTATCTGGTAAGCCTGTTGATAATATTAATGACTCTGCGCTTGCTTCTGTCAGTAAAGTCATCACGCCAGTATTACAGCCAATCGGTGTACACAGTGACAACTGGCAGGCTACCGTTGGATTGATTACAGGTGCAATGGCAAAAGAAGTGGTCGTCGGTACATTAAATACGCTGTACACCGCGGAAGCGATCACCAGTGAGCCTTTTGATGCAGCATCTTTTGATCTACTCGATGAGTTAGAATCTGCTGTTGCAGATACTTGGGATAGCTTGAAAGAGACTTTCTCCATTAGTGCGCTCTCCAACCCTATCGAAGCAAGTATGGGGGATGCAGAAATGGCGACGGGCTCAATGGGCACCATGGCAGCGAAATTCGGTTCTGATATCGCGGCATACAGTTATCTGATTTTCGTGCTGCTATACGTACCTTGCGTGTCAGTGATGGGAGCTATCGCTCGAGAAACCAACAAAAGCTGGATGACTTTCTCGATTCTTTGGGGACTGAACGTTGCTTATAGCTTAGCTGCCTTGTTCTACCAAACCGCGACATTTAACGAGCATCCGCAAAGTAGTTTGATAACGATAAGTGCCGTTATCATATTTAATATTGGGTTGATTACGGTTCTACGTCGTGTGCGAAGTCGCGTTACCTTCAATATTAAATCAAAAACAGCACAGCAGTGTTCTGGTTGCTCTAACAATAGTTGTCACTAAGGAAAATACGATGGTCAGCTTGTTGCAAGTCCGAGATTTAATCGCTCTCTATGGGCAAGCTGACATCGCACTGCTCAGTTCTCAATTGAATGCACCTACCGCACTGGTCAATGCCATGGCGGAAAAACTGGTCAGTATGGGAAAAATTGAAAAAGTCGATATCAGTGCCTGTTTAACCGGGACCAGCTGTAAAGGATGCCCTGAGAGTAATGATTGCTCTCATTTTGTGTATAAAATTAAATAGCGTTATTTTTTAATACCTATTATATAAAGAATTCAGACCAAATTTAATATTTATCATAAAATTCCTATCTCTTATTAATTCTCATCTTTTTTTTAAAGTACTTTTAGTACTCGATATTTAAAATGGAGGTCACTAGGCAATAACCATTTGATATATATAGAGAGAATATATATGAGAACTCAATCTTTATTCACTTTTAGTAATCCATTTAAACCTAAACAAACCTCTGATATACCCACCTCTTCGACTATTAATAATCAATGTATTGAAGCAAATAGTTTAGCTAATAGCTTAACGAATATTTGTTTAATTAGAGAAGCTAACTTATTAAGTCGGAAGTCCCGCGCTTTACCATCATATGAAGAATTATACCCAAACCTATCTTATACATCAACAACTTACAATGATCCAGCCCATTTACCAACCTATAATGAAGCCACTAATGCCTTCCTATATAATGAATCACTTGACTCATTTAATGAGCTCTCAAATAGCGAGCCCTCTTTTTTAAAAAAAATTGCAGAAATAAATCAAAACTACCTATCAATTAAATACAACCAAAATTTTTTCAAAGTAAGCCTACCGGCTAAATTTTATGGAAAAGAAAATGCAATACAAGCAATTAATAAACATCGTATTGGCGAGGAGAAAAATAAATCCATAACAGAGAAAAAGGATCCTAAATTTCAAAAATATAATAAACAGATACATGATCTCGCCATTCAATATTTTAAATACTTGAGTGATCCTAATTATAAAAATACCATGGATGGTAAAAAGATTAATTCACATCCTGCATTACACTATTTATCAACAGAATTTGCAGGTAAATTACATTCAGCAAAAAAAATCAGTAAAACGATGACTAATCATCTGTTAAAAGCAGCCCATGAGACAATTATCAATAGAGACTATAAAAACTTAGCCATAATCATGAAAAATAATGGATTAGTGACTGACATGCCGCAACAGGATATTTATTTACCGCATATCAATTCAATCGATAACTTCAAAACCACCCTTAAACAACAAATTGACAATTATTCATCACCGATATTTCTACACTTTATGGTAGGACAAAGAGCTTATGCAGCTAGTGTTCAGCTTGATATCAACACCCAAAAAACAATATTTAAGATCATCAATCTCGATAACAGTATTTCGGAGTTTAATGATTTCAACTCATTTATTGGAATACTCGAGGAGACCATTAAGAGCAACAACCTCAAAAATAGCTTACCCATTGACCAAGTCATTTTTCAAAAATATTACAAAGAAAATAACTCCATAAGTTTACTCGACTCTTAATTTTATTTCTAAATATAAGCTACTCAATTGAGTGGCTTATATTCCTCCTCGAAAGAAGTTTCTCCTATTTATCATTCCCACAATATTTTTAAGACTCACTTTGCTCAACAATTCATCATAATGCCCCCTTACTTCACCTGAATATTCGCGCTAATCGTAAGGAGCATCTCTATGTTAATTTCCTCAATACCATTCCAACAAAATACATTAATACATGATACGAATAGTCAAAAAGTTATAAAAAATTATTATTCTAATAATCAGAAGCTTATTGAGTCTGCAACCCATTCACTCTCGAGAGGATTAACCAGCGTTTTTTTAATCAATGAAGTCAAGAATGCAGGGGCTACCTTTATGAATTTACTAATGAAAGCCCAGACTCTCTCTCATGTAACCCAGCAAGCAAATGCTCAGTTATCACAAGATGAATATACTGATAATAAAATTTTATTAAGAAGGTTTTCCGTGAATGCCTTACTGAAGTGCTTCAATTCCAAGATTTTTATACTCCGCTAAAGTTTTATAAACAGTATGCTGAATTGAGTAGTGACATTGACTTACAAGGAAGTAAAAATGTGCTCAAAAAAATCTCTGAACACCAGCAACAAGAAGAGAAAAATCCTCGTATCAGAACACATAACACTTATCATTTTAAGCATTACAATCAACAAGTTCATGAACTAGCAAAACATTACTACCAAGGGATTAGTGATGGCATATATAAATACACAAATGAAAGTGATAAATTCCGCAACGATAATGAATTTAAAGCCTTAGAAAATGATTTTACTGATCATACCAAACTTAAAGCACTCGTCGAGCAGCCAACTAACGAGCTAGTAAACCGCTTTCTTACCGCTGCGCACGCTGAAAAGTGTAACCAAGAATTGGGTAATTTTGATCATTTATTAGGGATGCAAGGTTTAATTCCGAATCCTACTGAAAATAGCACCCATTTACCTCAGCAAAAAACACTCCCTCAGCTGAAAGCTGATTTGCAGCAATATAGTACTCCCGCAGAAGCATCCTCTACTTATTTACAGTTGCTATTTTCAGATGACACATTAGCCGTCAGCATTCAGCCGAATTCTTCAGGTTCACGCATGAGTTATAAGATTTTCGATCCCAATAAAAACCTTCAGCAATTCGATGACTTCGCTGGATTCATGCAAGAATTAGCCACTAAAATTGCACAATATAACCATAAAAATAACCAGCCCAGTGGCTTGGTCTATGTGAAAAAATTTCACCCGCAAGTCAATGATGACACCTTAGTGGGGTCTTATCTATCTGTGTAAATTACACTGTCTTTTTCATCCAGAAAACAATTACATAAGTGATTTATTACTTATCTAATTGTGTGAAAAACTCGATTAAGTATTCTGAAAATTCATCAGGATGAGAAACAAATGGTGCATGAGCACAATGGCGCATCACAATGGATGATGAATGGGGATAAAGCGCATCTAATTTAGAGACAATTTTACGCGGAACTAAACCGTCTAAATAACCGTAAATACGCAGGAAAGGAACGGTTAAATGAGTCAGCTCTTCACGTAAATCCTCGGTACGCAAAGATTCTAATCCCATATTTAATACTTCAACCGTTGGCATCGGTAACGCTAGCACAACCGATTTAAGCGTACGAGCATCTTCGCGGGCGCTTTCTGTCCCTAATGTCTGTAGTGCTAAAAAACGCTCAACAGTACGTTGAAAATTCTCAGAAAGCATCTTCTCAAAATTAAGTAATACCTCAGGCTTAATACCCTGCCATTCCTCATGAGCCCCAAAACAAGGTGATGACGCCACGGTAATTAGCGCTTTTACTTCATCAGAGTGATCAAGCGCAATACGACTTGCCACTAATCCGCCCAAAGACCACCCTAGCCAAATTGCATTTTTAGGCGCTTGCTCCCATAAAATATCTGCCATTGACTGAACTGACATTGGCGAAAAATCTCGACTACGACCATAACCAGGCAAATCAACTAAATGGATGCGAAATTGCGAAGCGACTCGCGGAATAATGGTTTGCCAAACCTCTGCGTTCAATCCCCATCCGTGCAGTAACACAATATCTTGTTTTCCTTCACCAACCGTCTGCCAATATAGCGTCGCCATGATTACACTCTCTTTCCTGTCAATTTCATTATCATTTTTCATCTAGGATCTGCCTATGCTAGCAATGGAAGGGGTCTGTTGGCTATGCCAGCAGGAATTAAAAGTTCCTCGGCAAGGAATATGCAGTTTTTGTACGAAAAACTTACCGCCAATGCCACGAGTTTGCCCACAATGTGCTCTCACCAGTGAATATATTGACGCTTCTTGTGGACGCTGTTTGCTTCAACCGCCACCTTGGCAAAAGCTGATCACCGTCTCACCGTATCGCGCCCCATTACGCCAGCTTATCCATCAATACAAATTCCACCGTCAGCCTCAACTCGCTGTAGCACTGACCCGCCTATTCCTCATCCACTGGTTAAATGGGTATCGCCAACAAAAATGGAAAAAACCAGATAGGTTGATAACCATTCCCCCCCATCCACGGCGCTGCTGGCGTAGAGGGTTTGACCACATGGCACTAATGGGTAGTAATTTAGCCACATGGTTAAATATTGCCTATTCGCAAAATTCATTGCGCCGCTCTCGTGATACACTGGCGCAAGTTTCATTAACACGTAAACAGCGCCGCAATAATCTTAAAAAAGCGTTTGCCCTTGAAACTTCGGTTTCAGGTCTACACATAGCTATTATTGATGATGTGATTACAACTGGCGCCACCATGCATGCTGCTGCTCAATTGTTGATTTGTGCGGGAGCGCATACTGTTGACGCGTGGTCACTCTGTCGCACCTTGTAGGAAGGGTGTAAATGGGCGTATTATAACCAACTAAAGCAGTCAACTATTATTGAGCAAGAGATTATGATTAATATTACTGAAGCAGCACAGACTCACTTCGCCAAGTTATTGGAAAGCCAAGAGTCAGGAACCCAAATTCGAGTATTTGTCATTAACCCAGGTACACCAACCGCAGAGTGTGGTGTTTCTTATTGCCCTCCAGGTGCCGTAGAAGCAACTGATAAAGAGCTGAAGTTTGAAAAGCTCTCTGCTTATGTTGATGAAATTAGTGCACCGTTCCTAGAAGATGCAGAGATTGATTTCGTTACTGATCAACTAGGTTCGCAATTAACCTTAAAAGCACCTAACGCAAAAATGCGTAAAGTGTCTGATGATGCACCACTCATTGAACGTGTTGAATACGTTTTACAGTCACAGATTAACCCACAGTTAGCCAGCCATGGTGGTCGTGTATCATTAATGGAAATCACCGAAGAAGGTTTTGCTATCCTACAATTCGGTGGCGGCTGTAACGGTTGTTCTATGGTTGACGTAACACTGAAAGAAGGTATTGAAAAAGAGCTGCTGAAAATGTTCGAAGGTGAATTAAAAGGTGTTAAAGACCTGACTGAGCACCAACGCGGCGAGCACTCTTTCTACTAAGACTTTCGACTTATTTTCAGGGCATCCACGGTATATCCGTGGGTGCTTTTTCATGATATTCCCCCTAATTTTCCGGTATTTTATGGACCATTTTGAGACACTAACACCTGAACAAGCTTACCAACACTGGTTAGATGGCACCGCCATTCTTGTCGATGTTCGCGATCCCCAAAGTTTTCGTGCTGGTCATGCAACAGGTGCTTACCACTTAACCAACGAATCGCTTCACCCATTCTTAGAAAAAACAGATTACGAACAGACCATTATGGTAATGTGCTACCACGGTCACAGCAGCCAAGGCGCTGCACAATATTTAATTAATCTCGGTTTTGAATCTGTATACAGTATTAATGGCGGATTTGAAGCATGGTCACGGGAATACCCCCAAGCCATTACGGCGCTCTAAACGAGACAACGTATTTATGATCCACATTATCTCTTTTGAAAATCCACGGATGGCTCAAGCGTTTGTTGACTATATGGCAGGACAAAATATCCAACTACAAGTCCATCCTTCCAACGACCAACAACATTATGAATTATGGCTCAACGACGAGCAGCATACTGAACAGGTACGCCAAGAACTCGAAGCCTTTTTACGCAATCCAAATGATCCTCGTTATCTTGAAGCAAGCTGGCAAACGGGGCGTACTGATGCTCAATTTCAGTATCGAAACTACCTGACATTTGGCTATTTAAAACAGCAATCGGGTCCTTTAACCATTGCCGTTATTTTGCTCTCTATAGCCGTTTATTTGTGGGTCGCCCTGACAGATCCCCGTGAAGTTCTATACTATTTAGGTTGGCCTATTGGCGATCAGCAAAGTGAACTATGGCGCTGGATCAGCCCCGCTTTTGTTCATTTTTCTATTTCGCATATTGGTTTCAACCTTGCGCTCTGGTGGTTTCTTGCTGGGCAAGTTGAGAAAAAAATGGGAACAGGAAAACTGTTCACTATTTTATTAGTCTCCGCATTATTCAGTAACTGGGGTCAATCCCTCTTCAGTGAGAATAACTTTGGTGGTTTATCGGGTGTCGTTTATGCGCTGGTTAGCTATGTTTGGGTGACTGGCGAACGCCGCCCAGAAATCGGTATCGGCATCCCTCGTGGGCTCATGATATTCTCGATTATCTGGCTATTCTTCGGTTACTTTGACCTCTTAGGTATGGACATTGCTAATGCCGCACATACTTCAGGGTTAATTATCGGATTATTGATGGGAATATGGGATAATAGGCTTAGTTTTAAACACCAAGGTTCCAAATAGAACATTTTATAATTAGAGGCTAATGCTGTGAAACAAACCCAGAGACATGATGCAATTGTTGAGCTTGTGCGTCTTCAGGGATATGTCAGTACTGAAGAACTTGTCGAGCAGTTTGAGGTTAGCCCTCAAACTATCCGCCGAGACCTCAATGAGCTTGCTGAACAGAATAAGATCCTACGACACCATGGTGGTGCAGCCTTGCCTTCAAGTTCCGTCAATACCGCCTATAATGACCGCAAAACGATGTGGTCTGAAGAAAAAGCGCGTATTGCCCAGCGCGTGGCAAGCCAAATTCCTGACGGCGCCACCTTGTTTATTGATATCGGTACCACCCCTGAAGCCGTCGCCCACGCATTGGTTAACCATAAAAACCTACGCGTCGTCACGAATAACCTAAACGTGGCAACCTTACTGATGGCAAAAGAGGACTTTCGTTTGATCTTAGCAGGGGGAGAAGTGCGCTCCCGTGATGGCGGTATTGTCGGCGAAGCAACCCTCGATTTTATCTCTCAGTTCAGACTGGACTACGGTATTCTAGGGATCAGCGGGATTGATATGGACGGCTCACTGCTGGAGTTTGATTATCATGAAGTGCGCACCAAACGCGCAATTATTGAAAACTCCCGTCATGTTATGTTGGTCACCGATCATTCTAAGTTTGGTCGTAATGCGATGGTAAATTTAGGTAACATGAACTTAATCAATACGTTATTTACCACTCAATCTCCTCCAGCTAGCATTCTGAAAGTTATCGAACAACATAACGTTCAATTAGAACTCTGCTAAAGCACGATTTGTGACTTCCAATGATGGTAGCCAGCCTGCCATCATCTCTTCTTTTTTCCTTTCTTTTCATCCTCTTGTCATCACCTTGTCATATTACCAACTTATTAAACAGATTAAATTTATACACAAAATGTTATTAGCATCACGCGGTTGTTATTTTTATGGATTACAGGTTGGCATACGTACAAAATTTGATTACAATCAAATGAGCGAAAACGAACATTATAGAAAATGGTTCGAACATCTCAGGGGGATGCATGGAAACGAAAGACTTGATTGTAATTGGCGGCGGAATCAACGGCGCTGGTATTGCGGCAGATGCCGCGGGGCGTGGATTATCTGTACTGCTGCTTGAATCTCAAGACTTAGCGAGTGCAACTTCATCTGCAAGTTCGAAACTGATCCACGGTGGATTACGTTACCTCGAACATTATGAGTTTAGACTCGTTAGTGAAGCGCTTGCTGAGCGTGAAGTCTTGTTACGACTGGCGCCACACATCGCATTCCCAATGCGCTTCCGTCTACCTCACCAACCACATTTACGCCCAGCTTGGATGATCCGTATTGGTCTGTTCCTATATGATCATTTAGGCAAACGCGTTAGCTTACCAAGTAGCAAAAGTTTAAAGTTCAACCAAAATTCTGTGCTTAAACCAGAATTAACCAAAGGTTTCGAATACTCAGATTGCTGGGTTGATGATGCGCGTTTGGTGGTATTGAACGCTCAAGAAGTGGTACGTAAAAACGGTGAAGTTCGCACTCGCACCAAAGTGACCCGCGCATATCGCGAAAATGGTCTATGGATTGTTGAAGCGCAAGACTTACGTACTGGCGAAACGCATACTTGGAAAGCCAAAGGACTGGTCAACGCAACGGGTCCTTGGGTAAAAGAGTTCTTCGATGACGGCTTAAAACTGAAATCCCCTTATGGTATTCGTCTGATCAAAGGCAGCCATATTGTGGTTCCACGCGCCCACGATGAACCGCAAGCGTACATTTTACAAAACGAAGATAACCGAATTGTCTTCGTGATCCCTTGGATGGATGAGTTCTCCATTATCGGTACCACCGATGTTGAGTACAAAGGGGATCCAAAAGATGTAAAAATTGACGAAAACGAAGTCAATTATCTGCTGAAAGTGTATAACGACCACTTCAAAAAACAGCTGACCAAACAAGATATTGTGTGGGATTACTCCGGTGTTCGCCCTCTGTGTGATGACGAATCAGATTCTCCACAAGCAATCACTCGTGACTACACTTTAGATATTCACGATGAAGATGGTAAAGCCCCATTACTGTCAGTATTTGGTGGTAAATTAACCACTTATCGTAAACTGGCTGAAGCCGCTGTGGGTAAATTAGCGACATATTATCCACATGCGACAGGTCCTTGGACCAAAAATGGTCAATTACCCGGTGGTGACATCGAAGGTTGTGACCGTGATGGTTATGCACGCGTATTAACTCAACATTACCCTTGGCTTCCGGAAGGTCTAGCACTGCGTTACGCAAGAACATACGGCAGCAACAGTAAGCTGATTTTAGCAGGCGCAAACTCACTGTCAGATTTAGGCGAAGCTTTCGGTGCAAACGTCTATGAAGCTGAATTACGTTACTTAGTCGAAAATGAGTGGGTTGTAGAATTAGACGATGCGATTTGGCGTCGTACCAAATTGGGCATGTGGCTGAACGACGCTGAAAAACAGCGCATTGCACAATGGCTGGCAGAGCACACTAAAGTGGCTGTGACCGCATAATCTCGCAAGAGATACGCAGTAAGATAGAATCGTAAAAAACTCGTTGTTGTACCAAAAGCGCCTATCTGTGCCCACAGACTGGCGCTTTTACCTTCTGCTCTCCTGCAACTTATTCGCCTTGCTTCCGTCTCATAATTCTGTTTATAATTCATTCGCAATTTTGCCCCTTTCTAAAGTGAGTCTTTCCCACAATGAACTAAGTCCTGCCAGAAAATATCTACGATGCCTTATTGAAGGTCATTATTTTTCTGTTCTTGGCAGACACAAGTTCTCATTTTTTCCTTTGCGAAAGATAACATTCCGTTGTCTGCCCTCTCTATTTGGAGGTCTCTATGACAATGCCCAACGCAACACTCGCTTGTCACTTTTCGCAATTAACCATTGAATTTCACCAGTCGGCTCTCTTTCCACCGCTAACCAGTAGCTTGTTTCGTCAAAAAAATGCGCTAATCGGTCCCAATGGTCGGGGAAAATCTGTGTTGATGCGGTTACTTGCCTCACAGTTAACACCAACTCATGGAAAAATTGATTGGCATATGCCAATTATCCATGTGGATCAACTCAACCGCTTAACAGGCGATACCATTGCTCAATCGCTCGGAATTGATGCACTTTGGCAAGCCTTTTCGCGCATTGAACAGGGAAATGGCACAGCCATGGATTTTGATCTGACGGAAGATAACTGGCACCTTCCTACCACATGGAAAATGTTATTAGAATCTGCGCAGTTAATGACATCCATGGATACCCCTATCGAGCAACTAAGCGGCGGAGAAAGGACACGGTTGGCTCTGTGCCGTGCCTTTTTACATCCTGACCACTTCCTTCTATTGGATGAACCTGATAACCATCTAGACCAAGAAGGACGTCGATGGCTAAGCGATAAACTTGACCAACATAAAGCGGGCTGCTTAGTCATCAGTCATAACCGTCAGTTGCTCGAAGAGATGGACGCTATGTTTGAACTGACCGATAAAGGTTTAGTGGGATACGGTGGAAATTACACACTCTATGACGCACAAAAAACTTTTGCTATCAATGCCATCGAGGCAGAAGGTGAACAACTGGATAAACAAATCCGCCAAGAGAAAAAGCAACAACAAGCGACGTTACAAAAAGCGGCACAGCGGCGAAAACAGGGCGAAAATATCCGCTATGGTGGCTCACAATCACTATTATTACTCGATATGCAAAAAAATCGCGCAGAGAAAAGACAATCCAACGTCGCAGAGCGCCATCAGCGGGTATTAGGAGAATTGCAACATCAGCGGCAGCAAAATCAAGACAAAGTGACTCATATTCAACCTCAGAAAATGGTGCTCAATTACCAAAGTGAAAGTAGAAAAATACGTATTTTTATTTCTCAACTAAAGCTCCCTTATGGGCATACTTCGCCTCTCTCTTTTACCGCATACAGCGGCGAGCATTGGCATATCCAAGGGCGTAACGGCTCAGGAAAATCAACGTTATTGAAAGTGTTAGCCGCTAAACAGCAGGCTCTATCGGGGGAGTATCGTATTAGTGGTGCCACCTGCTATTTAGACCAGCATTTGAATCTTTTGAATAAATTCTTACCCGTTGCCGAAGCGCTTTATCAGTATCAACCCGCAATTTCCATCGAACAGTGGCGCACACAGTTAGGTATGTTACGTATTCGTGGGGATAAATCTTTGCAGCCATTGAATCAATTAAGTGGCGGAGAGCAACTCAAAGCAACGATTCTTGCCCTCACTCATAGCCCTCATCCGCCCGCGGTTTTACTACTGGATGAGCCAGACAATCACTTAGATTTAGATTCAAAACAACTATTAGAAGCGTTATTGCGGGATTATCAAGGGACATTATTACTGGTTTCCCATGATGACGCTTTCGTGGAGCAGTGCAATATTACCCATTGCCTACAACTCGATCATTAACGGTACGGGCTGTTTTCCACAGCCCAACGCTTAGCGTATGAAGGTATTTTTAACGCGGACTGACACCAAGAAATAGGGGATCCAAATCAAGCAATAGAAACTACCATTAAAGAGGCTCGTAATGTAGCTAAAGTCAATTTCAAGACCGAACGCAACCGGAAAAACAATCCGCGTGATGCCTAGAACGACCACATACAATATCATCGTAATGATAAATAACCACTTCGCCATCAATTTCCGTTTAAAGGCGGCGAACAATGAACCCATCATAAGCGCGATAATCACCACAAAACTGAGCTGTACGGTATAAAATGTTGAAGCAAACCCAGCCATATAAAAATCGGATGTTGGAGTGGTTGCCAATGACCAAGCGCCCTGAACTTGAATAACATCATTCACCATTATCTTGATCAGATTACCCAGCATATACAACTGACCAAGCAGAGGTAAAATCAGCCAACCCCCTATCCCTTGGCGATCTTTTTTATGTTCATTTTGCGCCTGTGCTGGCACTTGAGGCACCAATACTGGCTGGGTCGATGATGCATTCACATCCATAGTGACAACCTTTTTATTCTTTAAGTTCTTTGAGTTTTTCTTCAAGAAATTCTTTCAGTACCATGGCCTGATTATGTTGCGTATCTTTGGCGCTATATAACAGTGTGATATTGCCTTGTTGCGCTTTCTCTAGCAGATTATGCCATTCATCATTTTGCCGAAGCTCTTGCTGATATTGCGTTACAAACTGCGCAAACTGATCAGTATGTTGATGAAACCATTTGCGCAATTCATTGGAAGGCGCGACGGTTTTATCCCATTCATCACACTGTAAATCAACTTTTTTAATGCCGCGGGGCCACAGCCTATCCACTAAGATGCGATAACCGTCTTGGGGGCTACAAGGATCATAAACTCGTTTACAGTAAATCATCAGCATGCTCCATTTATTTGCAGTTCACTCACTAATTAACAAACGTATTGCGAACGCGCACAGAAACAAAGAAGTAAGGTACCCAGACTAAACAACCAAATACGCCTCTTAGGACTTCCCGTATATCAGAACTGTCCATTTCGAGATCTAAAAATTGATTGGCGAGTACTAAATCAGCAATAATCACTGCCAATGAAAAAATTTGGAAAAAGGCATACACCTTAATAATCAATTTTTTCTTCGTAAAAAAGAGATAACAAAGATACAGCACAGTGCCATAAATAATGGCATTACCAACGACTTCAAAGTACATCAATTCTTTAAATAACGGCACAAAGTTAGCAGACTCAGGTAACGTTAATTCACTCCAGTATTCAATCACATCTAGATTATGATTCCAGAGGATAAAGGGCATAAACAGTGCCGAAAAAATCACCCCAATAAACGGGAGGATCAGCCACCCACCTATCCCTTTTAGTTCAGGTTCAGGTTCAGATTTAGGCTTTGGCGTCGATACCTCATTATGATCATCTGCTTGCATCTTCACATCCTTGATTTAATTTTTGCAGTTAATCTGCCTGAGCAATAATTTGCTGAATTTTTATGGGCAGGCTAAATTAGCTCATGATTATCTGAATCGCTATTTTGCTAAGCTAACATACTATAACGGTTAAAAATGTAGCGACTGACGTTTTTTGTCAAAATTTAACCAAAAATGGGCATAAATCAGAAGAAGACGACTATGGTTCCAGCGCAACCCGTGACTATTTCACTGCCACCTTATTACCGTATTGATGATTTTTTTGCCTTTCATTTACGGGATCCGCAAAATATTGCCGAGATTGTTGAAAAAAACACCTTACGCAAAGGAATTATTTGGCAGGGACACGCGGCGCAAATTCGCCTGTCTATTGACGATAAGCAAGCCACATTACAGCTTGATGTCGATAGCGCAGAAACGCCTCCCACCCCAAACGAACTGCATCATTTAGCCATTCACCTACTGGGATTGAATCAACCCATTGAACAGTTTGAAGAGCAATACCTTACCCATCCAATACTTGGCAAGCTGATAGCGCCACAACGGGGCGTACGCGTGTATCAATCAGCGACTACGTTTGAAGCCTTAGTCTGGGCGATTATCGGTCAACAAATCAGCGTCCTTGCTGCGATTGCGATTCGCCGACGTTTTATTCAAGCTGTGGGTCAACAACATTCATCGGGTATTTGGTGCTTTCCTACCGCTGAATCCGTCATGAATGTTGACGATGAAATGTTACGACAATCTGGATTTTCTCTTGGCAAAATCATCGCATTACGTGGTCTGTGTGACGCCATTCAAGCAGGAAAACTAGATTTAGAGAGTGCCGTCACACCAGATAACGTCAATGACGTGACGGCACAGTTACTGGCAATTAAAGGTATTGGACCTTGGACTGTGTGCTATGGGCTACTTCGCGGATTTAATTATCTTGATGGCTCACTGCATGGTGATGTTGCCGTGCGCCGCAATTTACAAACATTGTTAACTCAAGATACACAACCTTCAGCAAAAGAGACCCAAGAATGGTTAACTCAATTTACCCCATGGCGAGCACTCGTCGCCGCACATCTTTGGCGTAGCCAATCTGCTGCGGGTTATTAAACAAAAACCCCAATCCGGCACTCCGGATTGGGGTTCTGAGATAAAGCGATTCAATTAGCTCACAACAATGATTAACGTAACCAGTTAGTTTTCACTAATTGCACAACTTCATCACCACGCCCACTCATGATCGCCTTCAGCATATACAGACTAAAGCCTTTAGCTTCTTGCGCTTCAATTTCTGGCGGCATAGACAGTTCTTGCTTCGCGGTCAATACATCCACGACTACCGGACCGTCATGGGCGAAAGCCTCTTTTAATGCGCTATCCAAATCTTCACTTTTCTCAACACGAATACCTTTAATACCTGCTGCATTAGCAATCGCAGCAAAGTTTGGATTCTGTAAATCGGTGCCTGCCGTCATAAAGCCAGCCACTTTCATCTCCATCGCAACAAAGCCCAAGACTCCGTTGTTATGAATAATAATTTTCACTGGCAATTTCATTTGTGATAGTGAAATAAAATCCCCCATCAGCATACTGAAACCACCATCACCACACATCGCAACAACTTGGCGATTTTTATCAACCGCTTGCGCACCTATTGCTTGTGGCATCGCGTTTGCCATCGAACCGTGGTTAAACGAACCAATCAAGCGACGTTTACCGTTCATCTTCAGGTAACGAGCAGCCCACACGGTTGGCGTTCCTACATCACACGTAAAGATAGCATCATCGTTTGCCAGCTCACTTAGCTTCGTTGCTAAGTATTGCGGGTGGATTAGCCCTTCATGACCAGGTTTTGCTAAATCATCTAACCCTTTACGTGCTTCCGCATAATGTTTCAACGCGCCATCTAAATGCTTACGATTCTGTTTTGCCGTCAAATGTGGCAGTAATGCGGTTAATGTTGCTTTAATGTCTCCGATTAACCCCATATCAATATGGCAATGGGAGCCCAAACTTCCTGCATTTAGGTCAATTTGAATGATTTTTGCATCAGTTGGGTAAAATGGGCGGTATGGAAATTGGGTACCCAGCAGCACAACCGTATCTGCATTCATCATCGCGTGATAACCCGATGAGAATCCAATTAAACCAGTCATTCCCACGCTGTTTGGGTTGTCCCACTCAATGTGCTCTTTTCCACGTAAGGCGTGCACCACAGGTGCATTTAATGTTTCAGCCAGTTTCACGACTTCATCATGAGCGCCCGCACAGCCATTACCGCAGAATAAGGTAATATTTTCAGATTGATTCAGTGCTTCTGCGAGTTTTTCAATTTCAGAGCGCTGAGGCATGATCAAAGGAGCTTGTGGCTGATACCACTCTTCTTTTGCCGATTCTGGTGCATCTTTCAGGGCGATATCCCCCGGAATAACAACAACGGAAACGCCTTTATTCAGGATCGCTTTACGCATTGCAATACCCAGAACTTGTTGAATTTGTTCAGGGTTAGTCACCATTTCACAATAATGGCTGCATTCACGGAACAGCTCAGTTGGGTGAGTTTCTTGGAAATAATTACTGCCAATTTCACTAGAAGGAATATGAGCCGCAATCGCTAAAACTGGTACACGGTTACGATGACAATCATACAATCCATTGATTAAATGCATATTTCCTGGTCCACAAGAACCTGCGCATACCGCTAAGTTACCCGTTAGCTGCGCTTCTGCACCCGCTGCGAATGCCGCCACTTCTTCATGACGGGTCCCTAACCACTCAATTGCCCCTTGTTTACGCAAGCTATCCGTTAAACCGTTTAATGAGTCCCCCGTCACTCCCCAGATGCGCTTAACACCTGCGTTATCCAGTACTTTCGCAATATATGATGCAATACTCTGTTTTTTCATAATGGCACTCTTTTTAAGTCGGATTAAATTCAGTTTATTCTTGTTAACCACGACATATTTAACAAGCGATGCTGCTCTTAAAATACTTCCCGTAATATTCTTTCGATTCTAACTAAATCAATTCACCATTCCTACCGATGCGATGCATTCAAAAACAGAACAAGATATTCCTCCGCGAATATCGAAAGAAGAATGAGATAACAGGACAAATTTAAGGTCGTAAAAAGAGGGTTAGTTTCAGTTATGAACACCCCACCAAAATCCCATTTATTTTGCGCGCATCGAAAATCATAAATCCCTTTATATTTTCCAAAGAACGATTCCGAATTGATAACCTGCACCTAGCGTCCAAAATAAGACAATATCTTCATCACGGAGTAAATTCTTTTTTTGGTGGCAATAATAAGCAATGAATGGACTGGTTGCCCCCGTATAACCATATTCATCCGCAATATACTCTATTTTTTCATTAGGAATATTTAATGTTTCTGCCAATTTTTCAATATTGCTTTTCATTACCTGAGAAAAGAAAAAACAACTTATATCATCAATAGTTAATCCATTATTTTTTAATAATTTGTCAATATGATGAATAACATGAGGTAAACACTCTTTTGTTGTAAATTTACCCCAGTAAATTTTCTCATCTTGCATATTTTGGCTTTGTGAAAAACCATTCTTAGGAAAGCGGGTCTCCCGGCAAAAATTCGAATCCGTATAATAAAAGCTATCCATCAAACCAGAGTTTGTCCCGTTTTGTACTTTTTCTAATGTCATCGCAACTGCTGCATCTCCAAAGAGAATCGATGGAAATAGCTCATTTTGATTACACAGATTTGAAAGATGGTCCGAGGCAACAATAAGGGCTTTTTTAGCTGTTTTTTTCATCTTTAGCATGATTGCCGCCTGCTCTAACGCCATTAGCATTCCGAGGCAATTACCGTTAATATCAATACATACACACTCATTTTTTAAGGCTAAATGATGATGTAAATAGAGGGCATTAAGTGGTGACAAATATTCCATCGTCGTTGAGGCAAATATCAAAATATCGATATCTTTATCACTCATAGGGGCTAATGCATTAATTGACATGGTCAGCACATTTTCATCAGGCTGGCTCGTGATATATCGCTGCCTCTGCCCAAAATCATTCAATAATTCCGGTAAATTTTTTACATTTGGATACTTATCAAAATAATATTGGTTATTCCTAATATTTTCAGGATGGTAGATATGAATAGATGAAATTTTTATTGCCTCATTCATTGCATTTCCCTTATCTGTATTAGTTTACCCCATGGTATAACCCACCGATTAATAAAAAACAATCAACACAAACCACCGCATTTTACATTTTGTCGATATTATTGTATTATTGAACGATATTTGACTGTCTAAAGGTGATATTTTTGCTTTATTTTAAAAACACAATAACTCAATATTTCCCTATCAATACACTTCGTTATAAAAATTTGATCTAGCTTACTCAACAAGCTTATTAATCAATAAATTTCCATTCAATTAGTTTAGATACTGCATTTAATTATCCATGCTAATTTTTATTATTTGCAGACTGTCCGAGCAAATCGGATCGGGAAACCCACATCTTACAATTCAAATAAGAGGATGGTTCCATGAAGATCAGAAAGAAAAAAGAAAAACCATTAAATATCAACGATATTACGATCATTGATGACGGGAAATTGAAAAAAGCAATCACAGCGGCTTCGCTGGGTAATGCGATGGAATGGTTCGACTTCGGTGTGTACGGCTTCTTAGCCTATGTACTGGGTCAAGTCTTCTTTCCGGACGCATCACCGAGCGTTCAGATGATTGCGGCATTAGCCACCTTTTCCGTACCTTTCTTAGTTAGACCCCTTGGTGGCGTTGTTTTCGGTATTCTCGGGGATAAATACGGTCGACAAAAAGTATTGTCCATGACCATTATTATTATGGCAATCAGTACCTTCTGTATCGGTCTGATCCCCTCATATGAGAAAATTGGTATCTGGGCGCCTATCTTATTACTGCTCGCTAAACTGGCTCAAGGTTTCTCCGTTGGGGGTGAATATTCGGGTGCAGCCATCTTTGTTGCTGAATACTCCCCTGACCGCAAACGTGGCTTTATGGGCAGCTGGTTAGACTTCGGTTCCATTGCTGGTTTTGTGATGGGTGCGGGTGTCGTGGTGTTAATTTCAAGCCTTGTTGGTGAAGCTAACTTCCACGATTGGGGTTGGAGAATCCCATTCTTCTTAGCGTTACCACTGGGTATTATCGGTCTCTATTTACGTCATTCATTGGAAGAAACCCCTGCGTTCCAACAGCACATTGAAAGTTTAGAACAGCAAGACAAGGCCAATATCCAAAATCCACCGAAAGTTTCTTTCCGTGAGGTAGCGTCTAAGTATTGGAAAAGTTTGATGATTTGTGTCGGTTTAGTGATCGCCACCAACGTGACGTACTATATGCTGCTCACCTATATGCCAAGCTACTTGTCCCATAACCTGAATTACTCAACCGATCACGGCGTGTTGATTATTATTGCGATTATGATTGGTATGTTATTTGTTCAGCCAATCATTGGATTAACCAGCGATAAAATCGGTCGTCGACCTTTTGTTATCATCGGTAGCGTAGGGCTGATTGTATTCGCTTATCCCGCATTTATGCTGATTAACAGCGGCTCCGTTGGCTTAATCTTTGTGGGTTTATTAGTGCTTGCTGTATTACTCAACTGTTTTACTGGGGTGATGGCTTCGATTTTACCGGCAATTTTCCCTACTCATATTCGTTATAGTGCATTGGCCATCGCCTTTAATATTTCGGTCTTAATCGCAGGTGCAACACCGACTGCCGCCGCATGGCTAGTTGAAGCGACTAATGACTTGTATATGCCAGCCTATTATCTGATAGTGATCGCATTAATTGGTCTATATACCGGTATTAGAATGCCAGAAACCGCGAATAAACCATTACGTGGTGCCACACCTGCCGCTTCAGACAGAGCGGAAGCCAAAGAAATTTTAAGCGAGCATTTTGACAATATCGAACAGAAAGTTGAAGATATCGAACAACAAATTGCCGAGCTGGAAAAACAGCGTCAATCGTTAATCAACCAGCACCCAAAATTAGATTAATCCTTAAAAAACAGCGAGGAAAGCGATGTCGGTTTGTCACTTAGTTTGGTTTCGCAACGATCTACGAGTCACCGACAATAAAGCGCTTACCTTCGCTTGTGAGGATCCTACTGCCACTGTGATCGGCGTCTATATTGCGACGCCAGAACAGTGGGCAGCTCATAATGTATCACCAAGGCAAATTGCCTTTTTGCATCAAAACCTTGTCGAGCTACAACACACTTTAGCAAAACGAGGTATTCCCCTGATTTGCCATACCACAGCGACCTTTGCGGATTCCGTGAAATGGTTGCTGAATTTTGCCCAACAGCAAAATGCCACAGGATTATATTTCAATCACCAATACGAGTTAAATGAGCGTTTGCGGGATGAACAGTTACGCCAGCAAGCGCAGCATCTGAATATTTTCACCTATGATGATGCCCTATTACTTCCGCCGGGTTCAGTGACGACGCAAAAAGGGGATATGTATCAAGTCTATACCCCATTTCGCCGCGCCTTTTTGAGCCAATTGATGATGAGTGATTTCTGCTCATTTCCCGCCCCTAAACCACGGGGAGCGGCATTAGCCGTTGAAAATACACATCCACTTTTTGTTCACCAATCTGTTGAAATTTCACCGCAATTTACCGCTGGAGAACACGCTGCATTAGCGAAATTACGACAATTTTGCAGCGAGCGCGTACAAGATTACCAACGCGACCGAGATATTCCCGCCATTGATGGTACTAGCCAATTATCCCCCTATTTAGCGCTTGGGGTGCTTTCGCCTCGCCAATGTGTGAATCGCTTATTAGCAGAGAACCCGCAGGTTTTTGACTCACAAGAAAGTGGTGGTTTTAGCTGGCTGAATGAATTAATTTGGCGAGAATTTTACAGCCATCTATTGGTCGCATTTCCGCGTCTTTGTCGCCATCAACCGTTTATTGAATGGACGCAGCATATTCAATGGAATCCCGATGAAACAGCCTTAACCGCATGGAAAAACGGGCAAACGGGCTACCCCATTGTGGATGCCGCCATGCGCCAACTCAACCAAACGGGCTGGATGCATAATCGACTACGGATGATTGTAGCGAGTTTTTTAGTCAAAGATTTGCTGGTCGACTGGCACAAAGGCGAACACTACTTTATGAGCCAGTTAATCGATGGCACTTTGGCGGCGAACAATGGCGGCTGGCAGTGGTCAGCTTCAACGGGTGTTGATGCCTCGCCGTGGTTCCGTATTTTTAATCCAACCACCCAAGGGAAAAAATTCGACCCACAAGGGACGTTTATCCGCGAGTGGCTGCCCGAACTTCGCGATGTCCCCGAGAAATTTATTCATGAACCCCATACATGGGCAGAATCTCACCAAGTCTCTCTGAATTATCCAACCCCCATAGTTGACCATAAGCAAGCACGGCTGATGACGCTGGAAGCGTTTGAGGCAGGAAAGCAGGCTGTATAGCGTTAGTTTTGCCATTTTTTCACGAGCTCCATACTGATATAAAGCGTTTTTTTCATTTTCTGAAACATCCTTATTTCCTCAATCTATAACTCTACCCTATCTAAAATTCAGACTAAGTCTAAATCAATTAAATGGTAAATTTGAGTTAATCTCACTATATGGTCTTAATGAGGTCATGACATTTTAAGATTTGAGACTGCTGCTAAAAAGGGATGCTCGAATGCCAGAAAATAATTACATTGGAAGTGCAAGTAGCCGAACAAATATAGGAACATCAACGACAACGGTTTATGTCACCGTCCCGAAACTACGATTTTTCATGGAGCCTAGAACGCTATCTTTTGCTCCTGCTCAATCTATCCCGCTTTCTCCACCAGCAACCTCAATATCAAAACCATCAATATCCCCGAAAGATGCCTTAGATGTTTTAACTCAGGTAGTTAAAGCGCCAAATCCGATGACGATATTATTGATGGGTCTCTTTTACTCACCGAGTGTGGGTGATGCGACAATGGACCGTATTTTTATTGGTCGTCCTCTTGAGAAGCGACTCATTTTTGGTGGTTTTTCTCGTTCTGCATCAACGGTATCTACCTATGACTATACGTCGGAAGCTTTTTTAAGAGAAATAGCTGCGGCAAAAAGTACGGTAACAACCCGTGTTCGTTTTCGAGTCATAGTAGACGAAGAGACGGGAAACCCGAAAATTGCTGGGTATGAAGTGGATGAAAAAAGTGGATTAGATAGGGTAAGAGTCCGCTTTGCTGAAATTCATGAGGATGGCACGGCGACATTTTCAGACCCTGAGTTTAAAGGGCAATTTTTTTGGGATCTCAAAGAGAAGACGGTGGAATACAATGATTACACCGCTCAATAAGTCGCAGAAAAACCAATATTAGGTTTTCAGTCCGTTAAATTTAGTTTAGATAACGGACGTCGGGAAAGCATCGTTCATGATGGTGGTGAAATTGGACATACATCCCCACCAACCCCTTTACCTGAACCGCAAAAAATTTGGAGTTTGCCAAATCCCATTCCCGATATTGAAAAACCAGAAATAACCGTAAGTCCGATACCCGAGCAATCAACGGGATGGATTGAATGGGTGCCTATTCACGAAACGGATTTTAATGATTATGTGATTGTCGATCCTCGAGGGGAAGTACCTGCAATCTATGTGTTTTTTCAAAAAGAACCAGTCGATGATTTGGAAGTGGATTATTACGATAATTTTAAAGGGCGCCCTAGAAAAGATTTGTATGAAGTTGACCATCTACCATCTCAAGCTGCTATTAAGCTCTATTTAATTAAAAAATATCCTGATATTTCAAAGGAAAAGCTCGATATAATGTTAGGGCAAGTAGCATCAATTGCTATCCCTAAAGAAGTTCATCGGAAATGCAGTGAAACTTACGGTGGACGAAATAACAGTTGGGTTGATCTTGACGATGGCTCATCACTACGTCGAAAGGTATTCGATGCACAAAATTTACGAGAAGCCGTTGAGCGAAATTGGGCAGCTAACCGAGAATGTTTGGAAAATGAAGGTTACGATAACAAATTACTGGATGAAAAATTAGACAAAATACACGAGCTAAACGAAGCAAAAGGATTATACAAATGAGTGTAAATATTGAAGCGTTAGTACAACGGTTAGGGGATACCTATGATGAACTTTATCGTGACGGGTTAATCCCTTATAAAACAAAACCTCAAGGCAACTCTGGAGATGATGATTTAAGCCTGAGAATGACAAAAGAGTATGTATTTTTATCTTTTGATAATCCATCTAAAAAATTATCACAGATTACGATGACGTTGATCCCTGATAATGTCAAAAATCAATGGGTTTTCCCAAATAAAATACCTTTTGGATTAGAACAAGTCATGACTGACCGCTGGTTTTATGCACACATAGGTGACCCTATAAGAGTTGCCCCAGAAAAAGTAGTTATGGGCTTTGAATTTGGTAAATCAGAAGTATTTATTTTAAATGATTCAAGTCTGAAGAAAAAAACATCTATTTTGGTCAGTTATCATCCTGTAATGAAAGGTTTTGCACAATCAGTAACATTTGAGTTGTTAGATAACTTAGAAAAACGCTGGAAAGTAGATCATTACAAATGAGTGTAAATATTGAAACGTTAGTACAACGGCTAGGGGATACCTATGATGAACTTTGTCACGACGGGTTAATCCCTTATAAAACAAAACATCAAGGCAACTCTGGAGATGATGTATTGACACTTAGAATGTCAAAGGAATATACATTTTTAGCATTTGATAATCCGTCCAAAAAATTATCACAGATTACTATGACTCTCATACCAGATAATAAGCGTAATGGGTGGATGTTCCCGAACCAAATTCCCTTTGGATTAGAGCAAGTGATGTCTGATGTTTGGTTTTATGAGCATATAGGCAATCCAATAAGGCAGGCTCCTGAAGATGTTATTTTGGGTATCCCTATAGGAAAAACAGAGGTATTTAAGCTAAGCATTACAACGCAATCTATGGAGCCTATAGCTATGATTGTGAGCTTTCATCCCGAGATGAAAATGCTTGCTCAAGAAGTTACTTTTGAAGTATTAGCGAATTTAGAAAAACGCTGGAAAGTAGATCATTACAAATGAGTGTAAACATTGAAGCGTTAGTACAACGGTTAGGGGATACCTATGATGAACTTTATCGTGACGGGTTAATCCCTTATAAAACTAAGCCCCAAGGGAATTCAGATCATGATATCCACACTCCCTGCCCTTATTTCCCCCCAATCCCCAATTTGATCAATCCTAAATAAAAATTACTGGGTATGATAACCAGACAACAACAATAGGAGGCAATGATGCAGGTGATTTTACAGGTTGATTTCCCATACCAAGGTCCATGGAGTGACGAGATGGCGGCGGCAATGGAAGGATTAGCGCAATCCATTAACCAAGAACCGGGGTTCATTTGGAAGATTTGGACTGAAAACCAACAGACCCAACGGGCGGGGGGCATTTACTTATTTGCTAACCAAGCCGATGCACAAGCGTATCTCGAAATGCACAGCGCACGACTCAAATCCTTTGGTATACCTGAAGTCAGCGGGCAAATTTTTAGTGTGAATACCGCACTCAGCCAGCTGAACCAAGCGCAATTTATTCAAAAATAGTTTCAATAGAGAGGGCATTTTTGCCCTCTCTTATCCCGTTAAAATTTACTCAGCAAAATCGAATCCATCGACATCCACAGATTGATGAATAACGCGGGCAATAAAAATAAATGGGGTTTGGGGCATGTAATAAATGGAATGTTTTTTAAACTCAAATCGCCTCATCCCTTCACATACCCAATGGCACTCTTTGCCTATCCATGGTGAGTTTGCCAGTAACTCAAACGTTTTTTTTAATTCATTGTGGTATTTTTTCGCCTGATTAACACCAAACTGCCGTATTGTGTAACGAGCAATTTGATAAATATCCTCTTCCGCAACTTGGGAAAGTTTATACATTTAAATCCTTTTCTGCTCTGGCAAAAATGTCATCCATACTGCTTTCACTCTCAGGTGAATTCAGTCCATCCAATACCATTTTTCTTACATATTCAAGCCGTTGCTCTCTCTCTTCCATCATACGTAATGCGTCCCTTATCACTTCTGATGTATTGCCATAGCGACCAGACTGGATCATATCACCAATAAAACGGTTGAAGTGCTCCCCCAATGTCACACTTGTCACTCTCGCCATAAATTCACCTACCATCGAATGGTATTACTCAGTCATACAACTATAGCAATGAATTTCTGTTGCTTCCAGCCAGTGAAAACTGAGAGGGCATTTTTGCCCTCTCTTATGACTCAGCCCTCTCCCACAGCATCAAAAATCCCCGTGGCGACGCTCCACCAGCGTTAAAATACTGTACAGCGCCACGATGTCATTATGCTGATTAAACACTTGGACATCCCACTCGATAACCCCATTAGGCTTATCTTCGGCTTTTTTCTGGGCTTTTTTGATCTTTTTCTTGCATGTTAAGCGCACTTGGATGGTATCGCCAATTTTTACTGGCTCGATAAAACGCAAGTTTTCCATCCCGTAGTTAGCGATAACAGGACCTACTCCTGCATCTACAAACAGCCCCGCCGCCGCTGATACCACAAAATAGCCGTGAGCAATGCGCTCGCCAAACATCGACTGCTCAGCGCCGAGTTTATCCACATGCACATAGAAATTATCCCCACTGAGACAGGCAAAATTCACAATATCCGCCTCAGTCACCGTGCGTCTCGCGGTCAGTAGCGTATCGCCAATCACTAACTCTTCGAAATATTTACGGAACGGATGCACCACATCGGCAATAGCTTCAGCGCCGCGCATCCACTGCTTGCTAATCGCGGTCAACATAGATGGGCTGCCTTGAAGTGCCGTGCGTTGCATATAATGTTTTACGGCTCGTAAACCGCCCAGCTCTTCACCTCCCCCAGCCCGACCAGGTCCACCGTGAACCAACATAGGCAAAGGCGAGCCATGCCCCGTAGACTCCGTTGATGCCGCCTCATTCAAAATCAGCATACGACCATGTACACGCGCTGCTGCACGGATCACCGTCTGTGCCACTTGGCTATCTGCCGTAATCAATGAGCCCACTAAGCTCCCACCACCGAGCGCTGCCAATTGCACCGCTTGCTCTAACCCGTCATAGCTCATTAATGTCGCCACGGGACCAAACGCCTCGGTTTCGTGTACTGCTTGATGCACAAATGGCTCAGCACAATACAGCAATGTCGGTGGGAAAAACGCCCCTTTCTCGCTATCGCCCCCCACCACCTGCATATTAGCAAAGCTACCACCACACAGTCGTTCACAGCCATTGGCGAGCAGATAATTGACTTTGTCCTGTACATCTTGGCGCTGTTCAAGGTTAATCAATGCCCCCATTCGAACCCCTTCGGCAGCAGGGTCACCCACCGCGACATTCGAGATGCGTTTTAGGAGGGCATTTTTCACATTTTCCAACTGAGTTTTAGGGACGATAATTCGGCGAATTGCAGTACATTTTTGCCCTGCCTTTGTCGTCATTTCATTAACCACTTCTTTGATAAACAGTGCAAATTCAGGTTGTTCAGGCTGAACGTCTGAACCTAAAATGGCACAGTTTAGTGAATCCGCTTCCATGGTAAAAGACACTGATTTTTGGTTGATTCGTGGGTGAGATTTGAGTTTCTGCCCAGTACTCGCCGACCCCGTAAAAGTCACCACATCTTCGAAATCTAAGTGGTTAAACATATCCCCAACGCCGCCACAAATTAATTGAATCGCCCCTTCAGGAACCAATCCACTCTCAAGTATCAATGCCACCATTGCTTGAGTCACTTGTGCAGAAGCTGTGGCAGGTTTGATGATGGCAGGCATCCCCGCTAACCACGTTGGCGCCAATTTTTCTAACATACCCCAGCACGGAAAGTTGAACGCATTGATGTGCAAAGCCACGCCACGGCGCGACGTTAAAATATGGCGTGCGACAAACTGCCCTTGCTTGGACAGCGGAATCATCTCATCTTCCGACCACACCGTATCATCTGGCAGTTCGCGGCTCGCCAGCCCTGCATAGGAAAATAGCGTGCCAATCCCCCCTTCAATATCCACCCAACTGTCTGATTTTGTTGCGCCTGTCTGAGCAGAGATAGCATATAACTCATCTTTATGAGCAAGTAAGTATCTGGCAACGGCTTTCAGCATCTCTCCACGCTGTTGGAATGTCAGATTCGCAAGCGCCTTCCCCCCCACGTCACGCCCATATTGTAGGCTTTGCGCTAAAGGTAATTCCTCAGTTGTCACTGCATAGAGGGCTTCATTGGTTAACGCATGAAAAATCTTACGCCCTTCCCCAGCGCCAGTTGCCCACTTCCCCATGATGTAACTTGTTAAATGTTGCATATTCCATCTCCAGAAAACGACAATAAACCATATCAATATGTTAAATATGTATCATATAAACAATCATAGATGCCAATTTAAATTTAACAAATAAAACACAAATAGACTTAATCCTAGGTATTATCAGCGTAATCAAGGAAAAACATATCACTTTATCAAGTTGATTTAATTGAATATAATTTAATTACTTGTGAGGTCACTCGCAAAAACCCTACAAACATCATTGATCTTATTGTTAACTATTCCTAGCATTAATGTTAAATAAATGTGTTCCATATTTTTTAATTAAAAATTTTTTGTGAATCACTTTAATGGTGGATAACAATGAGCAAGCAAAATCAAATCCTCTTCGATGCCAAAATCGAAGCCGATATCGCCATCGAGCCCAAAGATTGGATGCCCGATGCATACAGACAAAACCTCATTCGCCAGATTGGACAGCACGCCCACTCGGAAGTCATTGGCATGCTACCGGAAGCCAACTGGCTCACTCGCGCGCCAACCTTGCGTCGTAAGACCGTTCTACTGGCAAAAATTCAAGATGAAGCGGGACATGGTTTATACCTCTACAGTGCCGCAGAAACCTTAGGATGCTCCCGCCAAGACATCTACCAAAAGATGCTGGATGAAAAAATGAAATACTCCTCCATTTTCAACTATCCCACCCTTAGCTGGGCTGATATCGGTGTGATTGGTTGGTTAGTTGATGGTGCAGCAATCGTCAACCAAGTGGCACTCTGCCGAGCCTCTTATGGACCTTATGCCCGTGCGATGGTGAAGATTTGCAAAGAAGAGAGTTTTCACCAACGCCAAGGTTATGAAGCTGTCATGGCACTAGCAGAAGGTACTCACGAGCAAAAAGTCATGCTGCAAGATGCAATCAACCGATTTTGGTGGCCCGTATTAATGATGTTTGGTCCCAACGATTCAGATTCCACTCATAGTGCGCAAAGCATGGCATGGAAAATCAAACGCTTTAGTAACGATGAGCTCCGCCAAAAATTTGTGGATAACACCGTGCCACAGGTGGAAGCCCTCGGCATGACCATCCCTGACCCTGATTTGCATTGGGATGACGCACTCGGTCACTACCGGTTTGGTGAGATTGACTGGGAAGAGTTCTACCAAGTGCTGAAAGGTCAAGGGATCTGTAACCAAGAACGCCTTGATGCTAAGCGCAAAGGTTGGGAAGACGGAGCATGGGTACGAGAAGGTGCGATGGCACACAGCCAAAAGCAGACAGCTATCAAATCCGCCGCCTAGCCGCTAAAAGGAAAACACCATGAATAATCAAGATTGGCCACTGTATGAAGTATTTGTACGCAGCAAACAAGGTCTCGCTCATCGTCATGTCGGTAGCCTACACGCTACAGACGATCAAATGGCGCTAGAGAATGCCCGTGATGTTTACACCCGCCGCAGTGAAGGTTGCTCCATTTGGGTCGTCAAAGCTGCCCATTTGGTCGCATCTCAACCTGATGAAAAAGATCAATTTTTTGACCCTGCGGATAGCAAGGTTTACCGCCACCCGACCTTTTACACCATCCCTGATGGCATCAAAAACATGTAAGGAGCTTGAAATGACCGAAAAACAGCAGCTCCACCATTATGTTTTACGCCTCGGAGACACTCCACTGATTCTGGCACAGCGCCTGTGCGAGTGGTGCGGTCACGCCCCTGAAATCGAAATTGACCTTGCGCTGTCCAACATCGGCTTAGATTTACTGGGGCAAGCGCGCAATTTCCTCAGCTATGCCGCGGAACTCAAAGGTGCTGGTAATAACGAAGATACGCTTGCCTATCTACGCGATGAACGTGAATTCAGTAACTTGCTGTTAGTTGAACAACCTAACGACGGTTTCAATGATACCCTCGTGCGCCAATTTTTTATCGATGCTTATCATGTGCCTCTGTATCGCGCACTCACCCAAAGTAGCGATCCACAGCTGGCCGCTATTGCTGAAAAATCACTCAAAGAAGCGTTGTACCACTTGCGCTTTAGCCGCGGCTGGATGATTCGTTTAGGGGATGGCACCCCATTGAGCCAACAAAAAATCCAGCAATCCGTCGATCGCTTGTGGCGCTTTACGGGCGAGCTGTTTCATGCCGATGACATTGAAATCACCTTAAGTGATGCAGGTATCGCCGTCGACCCCCGTGCACTGCAAGACATTTGGCTAAATACCGTGAATGAAACCTTTGAAGCCGCCACTCTCAGCCTACCTGAGCAAGCTGCTTATCGATTAGGTGGCAAACAAGGCAGCCACACTGAGCACCTCGGTTTAATTCTCACGCAGCTGCAATTTGTCCAACGTGCCTACCCTCATAGCCAGTGGTGACAATCATGGAACAGAGAATGCAACTTCAATCTCCCGATATTCATCAGATCTGGCAGCAGCTTCAGCAGATCCCTGATCCTGAATTGCCTGCTCTGTCTATTACTGATCTTGGCATGGTTCGCCATGTGATACCCACCGAGCAAGGCTGGCAAGTCGGGTTTACCCCAACCTACTCTGGCTGCCCTGCTACCGAATTTTTAATCAATGAAATCAAAGAGGTTCTTGATAACGCAGGTTTCCAGCATGTGAATGTTGACGTGATTTTAACACCAGCATGGACCACGGACTGGATGAGTCAAGATGCGAAAAGGCGCTTACGTGAATTTGGGATTGCTCCTCCGCAAGGTGTTGCTTGTGAACACCCTGAGCATACCGACACGATTTGCTGCCCTCGTTGCAACAGCGAACAGACAGAAAAGATTAGCGAGTTCGGCTCCACCGCTTGCAAAGCACTGTATCGCTGCAATGAATGCTTAGAACCGTTTGATTACTTTAAATGTATTTAAGGGCACACTCATGACTGTCTTTCACCGTTTAAGTATTGCCGCTATTGACCGTGACACGCCAGATACCGTGGCGGTCACTTTTCATATTCCTGAACTATTGCGGGAGCAATACCGTTATCGCCCTGGTCAGCATTTAACGTTAAAAGCCGCGATTAATGGTGAGAACCTCCGCCGCTGTTATTCTATTTGCAGTGCACCTGATGAAAATGAACTCAAAATTGGTGTTAAAGCTATCTATGAAGGCCGGTTTTCTAACTTTATCAACCAACAACTGAATGTTGGCGATAGCTTAGAGGTGATGGTTCCTCAAGGGCAATTTGGGTATCAACCAGATAGCCAGCAAAATGGGAACTATTTAGCGGTTGCCGCTGGCTCTGGCATTACTCCGCTGTTATCGATTATCAAAGCCACTTTACAAACCGAGACAGACAGCCACTTTGTGCTGATTTACGGTAATCGCACTAGCCGCTCGGTCATGTTTAAAGAAGCCATAGCGGATTTAAAAAACCGCTTTGCCACCCGCTTTCAAGTGCTGTACCTATTCAGCCAAGAGCCACAAGAAAGTGCATTGCTCAGTGGGCGTATTGATGCTCAGCAGCTCACTGCATTGGGAAAATCCCTACTCAACTTTAACCAATTCAACCGCGCTTTTATTTGTGGTCCTGAATCCATGATGGATGAAGTACAAACCACGCTCGTTCACCACGGTATGGCGCAAGAACGTGTACATACCGAACGTTTTAACACCACAGGGGCAAAATTTAAGCCCAGCGTCGTCACCAACGAAAGCCGCCAAGTTACCCTCCAGTTAGATGGACGTATCTTAAACATCGATATGGATGGGCAAGATGACAGCATCCTTGATGCCGCATTACGCCAAGGTGCCGACCTACCTTATGCCTGCAAAGGCGGTGTTTGCGCAACCTGTAAATGCAAACTGCGCTCAGGTGAGGTGGAAATGGGTGTGAATTACAGCCTCGAACCCGACCAAATTGCCGCAGGTTATATCCTCAGTTGCCAGTCATGGCCTAAGGGGGATGGTGTGGTTTTGGACTTTGATGTGTAGGGGCGCACCATGGAAAATAACTGGATTTTATCGCAACAACATCACCGCGTTTTGACACTGACGATTAATCGCCCCGATGTGCGCAATGCACTGAGTACACCGTGCCTTGAGTTACTGGTTAAACATCTTGAACATGCGCAAATCGATGACAATATCGGCGCTATCGTCATCACGGGCAACCCGCGTTTCTTTGCAGCAGGGGCTGATCTTAAAGAACTTCAGCAGCAAACCGTTGCCAGCGCTATCACGGATAAACGCCCACAAGTTTGGCGTCGCTTTGCGCAAATCAGCAAGCCGATTATTTGTGCCGCCAACGGCTACGCGTTAGGCGCGGGGTTCGAATTGCTGCTTGCCAGCGACATCATTATTGCGGGGGAATCCGCACGTTTTGGTCTGCCTGAAATTACCCTTGGGCTGATCCCCGGAGCCGGCGGAACCCAGCGTCTAATCCGCGCAGTGGGTAAGTCCCTCGCCATGCAAATGGTACTGACGGGAGAAACCATTAGTGCTCAACAAGCGCAACAAGCCGGACTCATCAGCGAAGTGTGTGTGGATGCTCTCACTCTCGAACGTGCTCAAACCATCGCCAAACGCATTGCAGGGCATGCGCCTTTAGCCGTAAACGCCGCCAAAGCTGCGCTAGTGAGCGCTCAAGAATCTCACCTGACCGAAGGCTTAAAACTGGAGCGCCAATACTTTGTCAGCCTTGCGGGTACTGACGATCGCCAAGAGGGGATCGCCGCCTTTTTCGAAAAACGATCCCCGCAATTTACAGGACGCTAATCATGATAAATGACACCACTCTCACCGAAGAGATGATCCTTACCTCACTGCAAGATGGCGTATTAACGATTACGTTGAATCGCCCTGAGCGCCTCAATAGCTTTAACGACGAGATGCATCGACAATTGAGCGCAGCGATTAAAATCGCCGAACAAGACGAAAGCGTCCGTTGCTTAGTGATCACCGGAGCGGGTCGCGGTTTCTGCGCGGGGCAAGATCTTAACGATCGCAATGTCGCCGTCGGATCCGAAGCCCCTGATCTGGGCTTTTCCGTCGAAACTTACTACAACCCGCTGATCCGCCGTTTAACATCATTACCGAAACCCATTATTTGTGCTGTTAACGGTGTTGCTGCGGGTGCAGGTGCCGCCATTGCCCTTGCAGGGGATATTGTCATCGCCGCAAAAAATGCCAGTTTTATTCAATCATTCTGCCGGCTTGGGTTAGTGCCAGACTCGGGTGGAAGCTGGTTCCTGCCGCAACTTGTGGGTCGTGCTCGTGCCATGGGAATGGCAATGCTGGGAGACAAAATTAGCGCCGAACAAGCACTACAATGGGGCATGATTTGGCAAGTCACTGACCATGATCAGCTTGCTGCTACCGTCAATAATCTCGCCAAACACCTTGCAACTCAGCCAACTTATGGATTGGGGTTAATCAAGAAAGCCATTCATAGCGCAGCCACCAATACCCTCGATCAGCAACTGGATTTAGAGCGTGATTTACAGCGTTTAGGTGGTCGTAGCCACGATTACCGTGAGGGCGTAGATGCATTCTTAAACAAACGCGAACCGACGTTCCAAGGGAAATAGCCATGACGGTACCTTCAAGTTTATCCCTACAAAACGTTGCCGTTATTGGTGCAGGCACCATGGGGATTGGCATTGCGCAAGTTGCCGCAAATGCGGGTCTACACGTGCAACTTTTCGATATGAATGCTCAGGTATTGCAGCAATCTGTTACCGCACTCACAGTGCGCTTACGCAAACGGGTTGAACAAGGAAAAGCGGATGCAAAAAGCACAGAAGAAACCTTGAGTCGCCTCCATGTGGTTGACAATCTTGCTGCGCTAACATCTGCTGACTTAGTGATTGAAGCCGTGGCAGAAAAATTGTCAGTCAAGCAGGCTATCTTTAGTGAACTTGAAGGCATTTGCCGCGAAAACACTATTTTTGCAAGCAATACATCATCTTTATCGATTACCGCCATCGCCAGTGTACTTAAGCGCCCTGAGCGCATGGCTGGCTTGCATTTTTTTAACCCTGCGCCTGTGATGAAACTGGTTGAAGTGATCAGAGGGTTAGATACTGCCGAAAATGTCATTGAATGCCTAAAAAAGCTGACGCTTGCGTTTAATAAGATCCCCGTTATTTGTCGCTCAACACCGGGGTTTATTGTGAATCGTGTGGCAAGACCCTTCTATGCGGAAACATTGCGAGCGTTGGAGGAGCAAGTCGGTACACCCGCTACATTAGACAGTGTTATTCGTGATGCAGGGGGCTTTTCAATGGGACCTTTGCAACTGACGGATTTAATCGGGCATGACGTCAATTATGCGGTGACAGAATCCGTGTTTCAGGCATTTGGCTATGACCCGCGCTTTCAGACGTCTTTTGCGCAATTAGCACTGGTACAAGCGGGTTATTTAGGGCGTAAATCGGGTCGCGGGTTTTACCCTTATTCTTCCGATAATCATGATGATCATAATAAATCGTCATCTGAGATTGAAGTGGCTCCTACTGTCGTACTGTCACACCCGCTTAACGTGAAAGCCTTCGGAAATTGGCAAATATTTCCTGAGCTTAAGCAACTTTTGCAGCAAAACGGGATCAGCATCGAAGAAGCTGAACAAAAAACACGCCAACCTCCATCACTGGTTGTTAATGACGTTATTATTATGTTAACAAATGGTGAACTTACATCCACACTTGCGCAAAAGCTTAAGCAACCCGTCGTGCAATTTGACTTATCCGCCAACTATATTGCGGCAACCACGATAGCTATCAGTTGCGCGACACAAAATAGCCACCAGCAAAACCAAGATGCCATTGCCTTTTTTCAATCCATTGGTAAGCGCGTCATTGTGCTGCCAGATTACCCAGCACTCTTAACCTTACGCACCGTTGCAATGCTCTGCAATGAAGCGCTGGATGTGGTGAACAAAGGGATCGCTAGCGCCCAAGATAGCGATTTGGCGATGCGCTTTGGGGTTAACTACCCAAAAGGTCCTTTAGCATGGGGAGCGCAAATTGGTTGGGCGCATATTTTGCAAACGCTTGAGCATTTAGCCCATTTCTATGGCGATGGGCGCTATCGCCCTAATCCATTACTGCGCCAGCTCGCTGCCGGTTTTCAGTCATTATCATTGGAGGCATTACCATGAATTCACTGCCTAACATCACCCTCGCTCAGCAAGCTGCTCATGCTATGTACCGTGATGACACGTGTGCTAAAGCGATGGGAATGGTGATTGAAGAAGTCGCCGATGGCTATGCGCAACTCACCATGGTAGTCACGCACAATATGCTCAACGGACATAAAACCTGCCATGGCGGACAGTTATTCAGTCTAGCGGATACGGCTTTTGCTTACGCGTGTAATAGTCAAAGTTATGCCGCCGTTGCCTCTATGTGTTCCATCGATTTTTTACGTCCCGGTTTTGAAGGGGACACCCTCACCGCTATCGCCAAAATGCAACACCAAGGCAAACGTAGCGGACTATATGAAGTGGAGATCATCAATCAAGATGGCAAACCACTTGCGCTGTTTCAAGGTCGTTCCCACCGTCTAGGTCACCGTTTAGTTGGAGAAGCATCATGAATGACGCCTACATTTGCGATGGTATTCGCACCCCGATTGGTCGCTATGGTGGCGCTTTATCTTCTTTGCGTCCCGATGACCTCTCCGCCATTACGCTCAAAGCACTGATGGTACGTAACCCACAATTGGACTGGAGCCTAACCGATGACATTATCCTCGGATGCGCCAACCAAGCGGGTGAAGATAATCGCAATGTTGCACGAATGGCAGGTTTACTTTCCGGCTTACCCATTTCTGTTTCAGGCACCACGATCAACCGTCTATGTGGTTCAGGCTTAGATGCCATCGCCCTTGCCGCACGTAGCATCAAAGCAGGTGAATCTGGCTTGATGATCGCAGGCGGTGTGGAGTCGATGAGCCGCGCCCCATTTGTCATGGGAAAACAAGACGCGGCGTTTTCTCGCCAAGCCCAAATGTTTGATACCACAATTGGCTGGCGGTTTATCAATCCGCTGATGGAGCAACAATTCTCCACCGACTCGATGCCTGAAACTGCTGAAAACGTCGCGCAGACCTACAATATCAGCCGAGAAGACCAAGATGCATTTGCGCTGCGCAGTCAGCAACGTACCGAAGTCGCGCGTCTCAACGGTGTGTTTGCCGAAGAAATTGTGCCAGTCACCGTGAAGCAGCGCAAAGCCGAGCAACAGGTTACGGAAGACGAACATCCACGCCCTGAAACCACGCCCGAGCTGCTACAAAAACTGAAAACACCCTTTCGTGAAAATGGCAGTGTCACCGCAGGTAACGCCTCTGGTGTCAATGATGGCGCAGCTGCGCTGATCATCGCCTCAGAAAATGTCGCTAAGCAGCAAGGATTAACACCACGCGCACGCGTGATAGCAACCGCAACCTGTGGTGTCGAACCGCGTTTAATGGGGATTGGTCCCCTACCTGCCACCCAAAAAGTATTGAAAATGGCAGGACTGACTATCGAACAAATGGATGTGATTGAGCTAAACGAAGCCTTTGCCGCTCAAGCACTCGCTGTTTTACGGGGTTTAGGTCTTCCTGATGATGCACCGCAGGTAAACCCTAATGGGGGCGCTATCTCCTTGGGTCATCCACTCGGTATGAGTGGGTCTCGTTTGGTGATTTCCGCCATGAATGAGCTGCACCGTAAGCAAGGTCGCTACGGGTTATGCACGATGTGCATCGGTGTGGGTCAAGGCATTGCAATGATTATTGAACGCGTCTGAATAACAAGAAAACCGCCGAGTTACCCTACACCTGCTCAGGCGGATAACAGACCTTTTGAACGGCATTTGTCACCTAAGTGCAGATAGCAATAATAATAAGGATTGGCAATTATGAGCATGACACAACATAACCGTCTTGATACAACAAAAAGTCTCGATCCAAGAGAAAATATCGACCCGATCGAGTTTGCTTCTCGCGATGAGATCGAGGCACTACAATTCTCGCGAATGAAGTGGACACTCACTCACGCATACGAAAATGTGCCAATGTACCGCAAAAAATTCGATGCCGCGGGCGTACACCCTGACGATTTTAAACAGCTTAGTGATATCGAAAAATTTCCCTATACCACTAAGCAAGATTTACGTGAAAACTACCCATTCGACACCTTTGCTGTGCCAATGGACCAAATTACCCGCATTCACGCCTCTTCCGGGACGACGGGGCGCCCAACCGTAGTGGGTTATACCCAGCAAGATATTGATAATTGGGCAGACTTAATTGCACGTAGCCTACGATCTGCTGGCGCTACCCGAGGTGACAAAGTCCACGTTGCTTATGGCTATGGATTATTCACAGGCGGATTAGGGGCGCACTATGGCGCAGAACGCCTTGGTGCGGCGGTTATTCCGATGTCTGGCGGTCAAACCGAGAAACAAGCACAATTAATTGTCGATTTTAAACCTGACATCATCATGGTTACCCCATCTTACTGCCTCAGTATCATTGATGAACTTGAGAAAATCATGGGTGGAGATGCTAGTAAGTGCTCACTAAGGATCGGAGTCTTTGGTGCGGAACCTTGGACCGAATCACTGAGAGTCGAAATTGAAACGCGCTTAGGAATCAAAGCGTTAGATATTTATGGTTTATCTGAAGTCATGGGACCTGGCGTTGCCATGGAATGCGCAGACTCAAGTGAAAGCGGTCCTACCATCTGGGAAGACCATTTTTACCCTGAAATTATCTGCCCTAATACCCTAAAAACCCTCGGTGATGGAGAGCATGGTGAGTTAGTGTTCACTACCCTGACAAAAGAAGCCATGCCAGTGATCCGCTACCGAACCCGCGACCTTACCCACCTCAAAGCAGGGGAAAATCGCCAGATGCGCAGCATCGGTAAAATCACAGGTCGCTCCGATGACATGATGATTATCCGAGGCGTTAATGTATTCCCTTCACAAATTGAAGAGCAAATCATGCAATTCAAAGAGTTATCGCCACACTACCAATTGGAAATAGGTCGCAAAGGCAATATGGATAACCTCTCTGTTCGCGTCGAATTAAAACACCCTGAGCAACTCACATTCGACGAACGTTGTAATATCTGCCATAACCTCAAACACCGCATCAAATCCATGGTAGGGATCAGTACCCGTGTCAGTATCGTCAATTGTGGTGATATTCCCCGCTCGCAGGGCAAAGCTCAACGAGTGATTGATACACGAATTGCCATTTAATTTTAAAGGATTAGGCATATTCATCAAGAATGCGCCTAATCCCTGGTTTCCCTACTGTACTCACACTCTTTAGCGTGAAAACAAGACAACCCTCTCGTTTTTGTCTAAGATTTGCAAAGTATCTGATACATAAATTTTAGGGATAAGCCCATAATGGAAACCAAACTCACCCAGTTTATACAGCATGCTATCGGCAACCAATCGATCAGCGGAACCTCGCTGATCAGCTCTTTATATGGTGACGCCCTACACCATCGGGGTGGCGAAGTCTGGCTCGGCAGCTTAACCAAATTGCTTGAACCTATGGGATTTTCTGACCGCTTTGTTCGTACTTCGGTCTTCCGTTTGCAAAAGGAAGGCTGGCTAGATGTTGAAAAAATGGGACGTCGCAGCTACTACCGCATATCAGAGCGTGGGCAAAACCGCTTCCGTCGAGCTGAGAACAAAATCTACCTCAGCGAACAACCTGAGTGGGATGGAAAATGGGATTTACTGTTGTTGGATAGTGCCGATAAAGACGAAAAAATCCGTCTTAAAAAAGAATTTAGCTGGTTAGGCTTTGGGCAATTTAACAGTGGATTAATGGCTGCACCGAGTCGAACACAAAGCGATATTCCTGCCTTATTGGGAGAACTGAACGCCGCTGAACACGTGATTTACTTCCGAGCAGATTATCCGTTTAACCGCTCAGAAAAGAACTTAAAAGGGTTGGTTTTTAATGCGTGGTCACTCCCCGATATTTCAGAGCATTATCACCAATTTATCGACTTGTTCCGCCCAGTGGCACTCTTGCTAAAAGAGCATGCTGAACACGTTATTTCCCCAGAATTATGTTTCCAACTACGCTTATTACTGATCCATTTTTATCGACGCGTCGTATTGAAAGACCCATTGCTACCAGATGAGTTACTACCAACTCAGTGGGAAGGGCACATTGCGCGCCACTTATGTACCAATATCTACCAACGTATCGACCAAGGTGCTACTCAATACGTCACCGAGATGTGTGAAACCACCGTGGGCGAGCTGCCACAACCGTCTAGCGCCTATTACCGCCGTTTTGGCGGTATTATTCGGGATCTGGTCGCCGCATAATCACTTTGCTAGAGGAGCCACAATGCCATTTTATCAAATTGATGGAATTACCCCTGTTGTCAGTCCAGAAAGCTTTGTCCATCCCACCGCGGTAATCATCGGTGATGTGATCATTGGTAAGCGAGTTTATATTGGACCCAATGCCAGTCTGCGTGGGGATTTTGGACGCTTGATCATTAAAGATGGCGCGAATGTGCAGGATAACTGTGTGATGCATGGTTTTCCGCAATTCGATACCATCATCGAGGAAGATGGGCACATTGGTCACGGTGCTATTTTGCATGGCTGCCATATCAAACGTAATGCACTCGTCGGCATGAACAGTGTCATCATGGATGGTGCAGTTGTTGGCGAAAATTCGATTGTTGGGGCTTGCGCATTTATCAAAGCCGATGCGCAATTTCCTGATAACAGTTTAATTGTGGGTACACCAGCCAAAGTACTTCGCAATCTTTCAGAGCAAGAAATTGAATGGAAAAGTAAAGGTACACTGGATTACCAAATGTTAGTCATCCGCTGCCTAAATACTTTCCAAGAAGTGACACCACTTGCGGAAGAAGAACCGAACCGTCCAAAACTGGTATTTGACGATATCATTCCAAAATCCAGATTATAAAACTATTCCGTAAAAGATAGGGCGCGTGCCAACAACTCGCGCGCCCTATCCTGTTAGTGTTTATTCGCTTTGCTGCCAAAAGGCGGCTTAGCAAACCACACCGTCACAATCAGTGCGATAAACACCCAGCCACATAACCAGAAAATTTCGTTCGCGGCAATAATCAGCCCTTGGCTGGTGATCTGCTGGGCAATAAAACCAGATGTTTGCTCCGTCGTCATACCATGAGCCGCCATGCTTTGGTACATATCAAGAGACTCTGGATTATAATCAGTAATAAATTCAGTTAATTGGCTATGATGTACGGATTCTCGATCGCTCCACATTGTGGTGGTAATTGATGTGCCGATAGAGCCTGCCAAGGTACGGAAAAAGTTTGCCAAACTGGACGCCGATGCTAATTTTTCTGGGGGCAACCCAGACAGGGTCAACGTAGTGAGCGGCATAAAGAAACAGGCGACTGCCATGCCCTGCACTAATTGCGGCCATACGACTGCGGTAAAATCCATGGCGGGTTCAAAGGTGTACGCTCGCCAGAAGAAACAAATGGCATAGAACACAAAACTGAAGGTAACTATCCACCGAATGTCTAAAAAGTCAGATAGTTTTGCCACAGGCGCCGAGAATAAAACAGGTAAAAGACCAATTGGAGCCAGTGCTAACCCAGCCCACGTCGCGGTATAGCCATACACTTCCTGCAATAACTGAGGTAATAAGACAATCGCCCCAAAATACGCCATATACGCCAAACTGACTGAAATCGTGCCGATAGTAAAATTACGAGATTTAAACAGTGCTAATTCAACAATCGGGTTCTTGTCCGTTAGCTCCCAAATGACTAAGAAAATTAAGGCAATCGCAGAAATTACCGCCAAAATGATAATTTCATTGGATGCTAACCAACCCAGCTCTTTTCCTTTATCCAGAAGCACTTGCAAACAACCTACACCAACGGATAACAGTGCCAAACCAATCACATTAAATGGCACTTTGATCACCTTGGACTCCATTCCTTTAAGAACGATCGCACCCACAATGATCACGAAGATCCCTAGCGGGATATTCATAAAGAAGATCCAACTCCAATGGAAATTATCACTAATATATCCACCGAAAATAGGACCAAAAACAGGCGCTAAGATAATCGTCATCGACCAAAATGCCAGTGCCATATTTTGCATTTTAGGTGGGTAGCAGCGCATGATTAAGCTCTGCGAGAGTGGAATAACCGGTCCCGCCACCGCGCCCTGTAAGACGCGATATAAAATCAGCATACCAAGGCTGTCAGAGAAACCACACAGCAAAGAAAAGAGCGTGAACAGTGCCGTCGCCCATAGGAAGACTCGTATCTCACCAAACCGTTTAGCAAGAAAACCCGAAATCGCGATAGAAATCGCATTCGACACCCCAAATGAGGTGATCACCCAGGTTCCTTGAGAGACCGACACTCCCAAGTTTCCTGCAATGGTTGGAATGGCGACGTTTGCAATCGTCGAATCGAGCACTTGCATAAATGTCGCCAGAGATAGGGCAATCGTCGCCCAGACTAATTTGGCGCCTTTTAGCGGTTGAATATCGGCCATGGGGCTAGTCCGCGTTATCGCTAATAATGGTGTTGATGACTTGGTCTACGTCATTCAACTTCAGTACAAGCACATCGCTTTCAAACGCTGGCGTGGTACGTTGAACTTCTGACAACACAGGACCATTTTGGTCTTTAATATCAATGGTCACATTCATTGATAAACCAATACGTAGTGGATACTTCGCCACTTGCTCAGGGTCAAGTTCGACACGCACGGGCAAACGTTGCACCACTTTAATCCAGTTTCCTGTCGCATTTTGCGCTGGTAGCAATGAAAACGCACTTCCCGTTCCCATATCCAACCCGACCACCGTACCTTTATAGCTCACATTGCTACCATAAAAATCACTGTTGATGGTAACAGGCTGACCGATACGCACATTTTCGAGCTGGGTCTCTTTAAAGTTGGCATCGACCCACACTGGCTGAACAGGCACAATTGCCATTAACGAACTTTGCGAACTAACTTGTGAACCCACCTGTACATTGCGGCGGGAAACATATCCCGTCATGGGGCTTTTTATTTCTGTCCGCTGCAAGTTGATCCATGCGCTACGCACACTGTCTGCGGCTTGTTGTACTGCTGGCTGATTTTTCAATGCGGTGTTACGCAACAACGCGCGGTTTGCATTATATTGTTGAATTGAAATATCCAATGCGGCTTGCGCCAATTGCACCGCTTCTTGCGAATGCTGCAAATCTTCTTTTGAAATGGTACCACTGCGCCCTAATGCAGCACGGCGTTGATAATCTTTTTGCGCTTGCGCAAGCGAGACACGATTTTGTTGGATCTGGGCTTGGTATTGGTCGCCATTAATATACAGCTCCTTGGTTTTGCGCACCGTTGAAGCTAAGTCATGTTTCGCCTGCTCATATGCCAGTTGTGCATTGGTTTTATCCAATACCACCAACACATCACCCGCTTTTACCAAATCGGTATTTTCAAAGTTTACCTGTGTGACATTTCCCGAGGTTTGCGCAACGATAGGAATTTGTAAGCCCGACACATAAGCATCGTCGGTATATTCTTGGAAACGCAGTACCAAGAACCAATAGACACCATAAGCAACAAATAATAGAACGATGATAATCGTAGCAATGATCATCCATAGCGTTCTTTTATTTTCTTTATTCGTTTTCTGATGCTCTTCAATTGAATTTGTCGGTTGTTCCATAATAACTCTCAAGGAAAATAAACTTAATTTTAGCAATAATCCTATCTTTACGAAGTCACCGTAATAATGCAATAGCCAACGGTTTTATATTAACTAAATATCGATTTTAATTTTTAATTTCTGTTTTAAATCAATCTTTAATTGATTCTTTAATTCGAAAAATCAATGCCAGTCAAAAAAAGAAGTAATTATTAAATCATTATTGGAGCAATACTCTAAATAAGATAATCAATGTTGATTAAATAATTGCTGATATTTGTCCATGGCATGAACGATTGATAGCGCATCACTTTTATAACTCTATTTTCGCCCCTTCGCACCGCGTTTCACCACCATCCCTTCGTGCACAAAAATGTTAACCGCGATCAAACTTTGCCCAAAAATTAGCACGCTAATTATTTATTTTCGATCCATATCGGTGATAGTATTCGCAAGCATTATGATTATCATTATCATTTGGTTTCGCTAGGGAAAAATATGAAAAAGCACTATCACTACTCTTTACTTGCTGCTGGTGTTTGCGCAGCAATTGCTTCATTTAGCGCCACAGCAGAAGAAAATTCAGACAAAATGATTGTCACAGCATCGGGTTATTCCCAGCAATTGCGTGATGCCCCTGCCAGTGTGACCGTCATTACCGCCGAACAGTTACAAAACAAACCCGTCCGCGACTTAGCCGATGCAGTCAAAGATGTGGAAGGTGTGAGTGTGGTCGGCAGCGCCAACAAACAAGACATTAATATTCGCGGGTTATCCGGTGAATACACCCTGATTCTGGTGGATGGTCGCCGCCAAAATAGCCGCGAATCTCGCCCAAATGGGAGCGGTGGTTTTGAAGCGGGCTTTATGCCACCGGTTGAAGCTATCGAGCGTATCGAAGTGATCCGTGGACCTATGTCCTCACTGTATGGCTCTGATGCCATGGGTGGCGTCATTAATATCATCACCAAAAAAGTGACGAATGAGTGGCACGGCAGTGTCACTACAGGGGCAATTATTCAGGAAAACAGCGAAAGCGGTGATTCCATGGATGGTAACTTCTATCTTTCTGGTCCGCTGATTAAAGATAAATTAGGTCTACAACTGTATGGCGGTGGCGATTACCGCAAAGAAGATAAAATTCCGGATGGTCATGATAAGAAAGATAATAAAAGCCTGACGGCAAAATTAACTTTCACGCCAATGGAAAACCAAACCTTCTTATTTGAAGCGGGTAGAACAACCCAAGAACGCTATGCTGAACCCGGTAAATCCCTCGCTGAATACTCCATGTTTAATGGTGTAAAACGCGATAATACCAAATCAGAAACTCACAATAACCGTAATCATATGGCGCTGACGTACAAAGGCGACTGGGATGTGATTCAAACAGAAGTGAGTGTGTACCAAGAACAGACCAAACGCAAAACGAAAGCAGAAACCAAAGACGCGAAAACAGGGTTGTATAATTACGCTTATGAGGCTCGCGTACCTGAAATCACGAATACCGTCGTGGATGGTAAAGTGGTCGCTTTCCTACCAGACAATATTTTGACGGCAGGTACCCAATACCAGCATGCGAAGCTGAAAGATACCTCAGCGACAGGCGCAAAAACCACTGAAAATGTCTCTCTGACTGCAGATCAGTACGCACTGTTTTTAGAAGATGAGTTTACTGCCACTGAAAATCTGATTTTAACCGGTGGTATCCGTTTAGATCATCATGAATTCTATGGTGACCACTGGAACCCACGCGGTTATGCCATTTACCATCTAACTGATGAAATCACCATCAAGGGTGGGGTATCTCAAGCCTTCCGCGCACCCACTCTGCGTGAAATTAGTCCGAACTACAAAACATCGACAGAAAAAGGCAAAGGAATCATTTACGGTAACGACAATCTGAAACCGGAAAAAAGCTTCAACCAAGAAATTGGTATCGCCTATGACCATGAATCTGGTTTCAATGCAAGCGTCATGTTCTTCAATACCGATTTCAAAAATAAACTCACCAGCTACTACACTGGCGACAAAGACCCTGTAACAGGTTTAAACCTGTATACCTATGACAACGTGGGTGAAGCGAATATTAAAGGGGTTGAAGTGGCAGCAGGCATCCCATTTGCCGAAGATTGGAACCTGAGCTTGAACTACACCTACACCGATTCCGAACGTAAAAGTAATGATGAAAAGCTAACGAGTGGAGAATCACTCAAAGGCTATCCATTGGATAAAACGCCAAAACACTTAGCCAATGCCAAACTGGATTGGCAATATAGTCCTGATCTCAACCTGTACACCCGTGCGCATTACGAAGGTGAACAAGTTTGGGCAGCACAACGTAATGGCTCTTCCGTTCCTCGTTATCGTAAAGGCTACACCACGATGGACATAGGCGCGACATATCAGCTGCTGAAAAATACCAAGCTGAACTTTGCTGTCTTAAACATCGCTAACGAGAAAGGCTCTAAAATTGATGCCGAAAATGGTGGAAACTGGGATGTTGAAGACGGTCGCCGTTACTGGGCGAATGTCAACGTGACATTCTAATCCCTGAGAGCGGGTATGACGCAAATAGCCGATTACCCGCCGATTCTTTTTCGTTCGATGGCAATCCCAATGATAAAAAAACTGTTTATGGCGAGCCTATTGATGTGTATCGCAAACAATACTTGGGCACGTCCCAGCCCCAATATTCCCGAATTTGATGCGCGCGTGGCTGAGGTTTATACCGTACAGCACCATGATATGCGCAATGGTCAGCGTGAATTGCGTATCTATAGTGCCGTTCCTAAAGACGTTTCTGGAAAACGTCCTGTGCTCTTTATGCTTGATGGTAATGGGCTCTACCCATTAGCGGTAAACCAAGCGGCTCAACAATTTGCCCGCGATAAATTGCCGATTATTATTGGTATTGGCTACCCCAACCCTGAAGCGTTCCCGAAAAAAGAACGGACATACGACTACACGCCAAAAATCGCTGGAGAAGCCTTTCAACATGGTGGTGGTGCAGAATCGCTTTATCAGTTTCTCACCTTCACTGTTCGCCCATGGGCTGAACAACAGTTTCCGATTGATACCCAACGAGAAACCCTATTTGGACACTCATTTGGCGGTCTCTTTACGTTAATGGTTTACCAAAATCACCCAACCGATTTTCAGCATTTTGTTTCTGCTAGCCCATCATTATGGTGGGGAGAGGGAGAAATGGTGGATTTGGACAAATTGACGCGTTCATCAACAGCATCACCCATTGCCATCACGCTTGGAGAGCTAGAAGAAACACCGGATTTAAGCCGTTTAACCGATGAACAAAAACAGAATTATCAAACCCGTAAAAGTTGGATTTCCCCTCGGGAAGTGTGTGAGGCAATCAGCAGCCATCAGCGATCTTGCGAGTTTACTTTATTTGCCGGAAAAACCCATGGCAGCGTCATTCCCGATGCCATCCATAAAGCTTTAGACCTTACAGTGGCTCAACCATAAAAAATAGGTTTCCTGCATGATGTGCAAGAAACCTATTGGCAATATAAAAAACCATCTCAAGCGGTGGCGTTAATAAGATAATCAACAATATCTTGTAAACGCCGCCATTTCATCCACACTTCATCCCGTAATGGCTGCTCAGTATACTCTTCGATAGCGGCTATCAATTCCAATAGCTCTAAAGAATCGATATGTACATCGCGAATGAGCTCATCGTCCATTGAGTACGTTTGGTTAATACCGGAATATTCACGTATCTTCTTGAGATGAGTTTCTAACCAGTGCTGTGCTGTGTCCTGCGTTGTCATTGCGTTACCTTACGAGAAGTGTTTTCCATTGTCGTCATACTTCTCTTTGGCGACTTGGTCACGGGTTAGCGCCCCCATTTCCGTTAAAGTCACAGGTTTGCTGGTTTTTGCGTCCGCTAATTGCCATGTTTTTTTACGCTGTCCAGTGAGCTCATCTGTCACTTCAACAGCTTCAAATCGATTAGCAAACACCGTATTTTGAGTCAAACTGTCTGTCTCTGTTGTCTGTTGATAGCGCTCTTGCGCCGATTGATCTCGTGTTAATGCCCCACGCTCGCTTAACGTCACTGAGCTTGTCCCTGCATTTTCT